>JALZFG010000249.1 GCA_030861645.1 Actinomycetota bacterium | reverse complement strand
ACGCACGCCTGATCTCCGACGGTCACACGGGCACCGATCCTCGCGCCGGCGAAGACGACGGCGCCGGTCGAGACGACGGTGCCGGGGCCGAGCTCCGCGGGGGGGAGCGGCTCCGTCTTCGCCGTCGAGCGCGGCGAGAGGGTCGGCTGCTTCCCGACGACGGCGTTGTCGCCGATCCTGCAGCCGTCGCCCACGATCGTCCCGGGGTAGACGACCGCGTTCGCGCCGACCTCGTAGCTCACCCCTGCTCGCGGTCCTGTGAGGTTGCGGCCGCGGGCGAGGGGCGGGCGCCCTGGGCGAGGGATTGCTGCAGCTGCTCGAGCGTGCTCACGACGAGGGCGCCGGCGCGAGCGGCCTCGAACCGATCACCGCGTCCCTCGACGAGAGCGACGAAGTGCTGGCACTCGAGGCGCAGCGGCTCGTCGTTCGGAATCTTCGGGCTGTAGATGTCGCCGGTGCGCGTCCGCCACTCGCCGTACGTCTCAGCGGGCTGCTCGGGCGCCTTCTCGAAGATCGTCACCTTGCGCTCGAGCTCCATGTCGTCGAAGACGACCATTTTCTCGCGGCCGACCACCGTCATCTTCCGCATCTTGTGCGGGTCGAGCCAGGACAGGTGCATGTGGGCGACGATGCCCGACGGGAATCGGAGGTAGCAGAAGACGACGTCCTCGACGCCGGGGTTGAGGAAGGACTCGCCGCGCGCCCACACCTCCGACGGCTCCTCTCGGACGAGGTCGAGGATCACGGAGAGGTCGTGCACCCCGAGCGACCAGAGCGCATTCTCGTCTCGGCGAATCTGGCCGAGGTTCTGGCGGTTCCCGTACAGGTAGAGCACCTCGCCGAGTTCGCCGGAGTCGACGATCCTCTTGAGCTCACGGATGCCGGGGTGGTAGAGGAGCAGGTGGCCGGGGAGCAGCACGAGCTCCCGCTCCTCGGACAGGGCGCAGAGCTCGTTCGCCGCGCCGGCGGAGAGGGCGGGCGGCTTCTCGACGAAGACGTGCTTGCCGGCGAGCAGCGCCCGTCGTGCAAGCTCGAAGTGCGTCACGACCGGAGTTGCAACGACCACGGCGTCGAGCTCGGGGTCCGCGAGGAGCTCGTCGAACTCTCCCGTGATGCGCGCGCCGGGGTAGCGGCGGGCGAAGCGCTCGCGCTGCTCGAGCGATGCGTCGCAGAGCCAGCGGAGGTCGGCGAGGTCGTCGAAGTTGCGGGCGAGGTTCGGGCCCCAGTAGCCCAGCCCGGCGATCGCGATCCTCATTGCCGCCTTCGCGCTCATCAGCGGCCAAGCGTAGCGAGGCAGTCTGCGATCCGTTCCGAGGCGTGGCCGTCGCCGTAGAGCGGCGGCCGCTCAGACGGCATGCGCGCTCTCGCGAGCGCGGAGACGATCAGCGCCGGGTCGGCGTCGGCGAGGACGTTCGCGCCGAGCGCAACGGTGTCGACCCATTCCGTCGACGGCCGGAGCGTCACGCAGGGGACGCCGTACCAGTACGCCTCCTTCTGGATCCCGCCGGAGTCGGTGGCGATCACGCGGGCCTGCGAGGCGAGCGCGGCGAAGTCGAGGTAGCCGAGCGCCTCGATGACCCGAACGCGGCCCTCGACGGGGATCGCGCTCGCGCGCAGCGCCTTCTCGGTTCGCGGATGCGCCGGAAGGATGACGGGCTCGTCGAGCTGCCCGAGCGCCTCGAGGATCCGCGCCAGTTGATCGGCGCGCACGTTCGCCTCCCGATGGACGGTCGCGACGACGTAGCGATGGGGCTCGAGCTCGAGGTCGGCGAGGATCGTCGAGCGCGCGCGCGCGATCGTGCCGAGCCGCGCGTTCGCGTCCGCCATGACGTCGCCGACGACCTCGGCGCGGCCGCCGACGCGCTCTCGAGCGAGGACGTCCGCCGACCGCTCGTCCGGGCAGAAGAGGAGCTGCGAGAGGCGGTCGACCTCCACGCGGTTGTGCTCCTCCGGCATGGACCAGTCGCCGCTTCGCATGCCGGCTTCCACATGGGCGAGCGGAACGCCCCCGCGTGCAGCCGCCCGCGCCCCGGCGAGCGTCGAATTCGTATCGCCGAACACGAGCACCCAGCTCGGGCGCTCGGCGGCGATCGCGGCCTCGATTCCCGGCTGCATCCGCGCGAGCATCTCGTCGCGGCGCAGGTCGCCGATCCCGAGGCGGTACGCCGGGTCGTCGAGCGCGAGCTCCTCGAAGAAGATCTGCGAGAGCTCTCGGTCGTAGTGCTGCCCGGTGTGTAAGAGAACCTCCTCGACGCCGCGCTCACGCAGCGCCACCGAGACTGGCGCCGCCTTGATGAACTGCGGCCGGTTGCCCACGACGGAGAGGACTTTCATCGGCCGCTACAGTAGGCGCACGTTCGCTCTGGGACGAAGCTCGAGGCGGGCAAGCTGCGCGAGCAGGTTGGCCGACTCCAGGGCCGCTAGCTCAACTGGCAGAGCAGGGGACTCTTAATCCCAAGGTTGCAGGTTCGAGTCCTGCGCGGCCCATCATCGAATCGCGCTGTTTGAGCGGTTCTTGCACGAACGGGCGTGGTGGGTGTTGTGCGACCGTTGACGAGGTGGGTTTCGGCGGCAGCTCCGAGTGGGTGCTCGACGTCGACGAGGTCCGCGATGAGAGTCGTCCCCTTTCCCGTGCGACTGCCGCTTCGACGGGTACCGGATCGAATGTGGCCTCGACGCCCCGAGCCGTTCCAATCGGCGCGCTCGCTCATCCTCCTCACCGGCGACGAGGACGCCGAATGCAGCTCGACGAGCGACGCGCCGGTGATCGCGCCTTCGACGTCGCCCGGGCTTTCTATGCCGACGAGAACGGACGTATCGAACGCAGACGCGACGCACGGATTCATGCCACCTCGGGTCGCATCGTTCGATCGAGATCGTCGAGAGGATGTCTCGACGGATGGGCGCTGCCGCTTTCTGCTTTCCCCGTTTCGAAGCTCGACGCCGACGGGCAATTCCGCTGCTGTGATCACCGCGATCACCACGCTACCCTCGTCTGCGATTGCACACTGAGCGAGGTTCGCGAGCGCTCGGCCGCCACGAAACGCGGTTGTTTTCGAGTATCAGTCGCTCGAGAACGCTGCACTCCATGGCGAGAGCATCCGCCGACTCCGCATCGCCGCTGCGCCCGGGAGTCATTTGACATGCCTCCCGTCCGCGGTAGACTGCGGCGGTTGCGGAAATGCGCCCCCGTTTGGGGTGGTCGCCTTCGTTTGCGCAGGAAAGGAGGGGCTTAGCGGTTTGAGCACTGTATGTGTTCGACCGAGATTTGCATACTCCGCACGAGTGAACGTTCCACTACGACGGGGAGGTAGCAAGAGCGGATGGAACTAACAAAAGCTGAAGTCGTTGGGAGCACGCGGACATCCCGCGTCGTGAAGGCGGCGTTGTTCGTGGCCCTCCTCTGCGGCGCGCTGGCGGCGATCCACTCGCTCGGCGGGCCGCCCCTCGCCGGTGAGCCTGCGTTCGCAGGGAACGGCAAACCGAAGAAGCCGTTCGCTACGAAGAAGGCGCACCGAAAGGCGAAGGCGCACCATTCGTACA
>JALZFG010000242.1 GCA_030861645.1 Actinomycetota bacterium | reverse complement strand
GACCGAAAGCGCGCCCGAAGTGCGTCTTTACAGGCGCGTTCTAATTGGCCGAACCGAGCATTACGCGAACCATGCTGAAGCGGAAGCCCTCGAACCCCCACCGCTGGCAGCCTGATCGCATGTCTCGACGTCAGGGAGAGCACGCTCATTCGTGAGCGGTCTCAGTCGGAGGTGTCTCTTCCGATCTCGATCAACTGGTCGACCACGCGGTCGATCTCCTGCGTCGCATCGAGTTCGTGCGTACACGAGGCGCGGAGCAACGGCTCGACCTCGGCGAGGTCTCTCAGGATCAGAGTGCGTTCGCTGGCGGTCTTCCCGTAGGTGTTCGACGTCCGGCTCTCGATCCTGCGGAGCAGCACCTCTGCTGGAGCGGTCAGAAGAACGACGGCGTCGAAGCGCGGATAGAACCGACCCTGGTTCGAGACCGTGCCTGAGACGTACAGCGTCGACCGGCTCTCACGCAAGAGGAGATCCTCGATGAGATCCTCGCGCCAGACGTAGCCACCCTCGGCTTCGCTCCACTCGGTCCAGCCACCGATATCGGTGTCGACGACCGGGAAGCCCCGCTTTTCGAGCTCTGAGAGTGCCGTCGACTTGCCCGTTCCCGACATCCCGGTGATCAGAATCTTCGGCACGTCGCCGCCGAGGCTAGCTGGCGAGGTCGAGCGACATTCCCGAACACTGGCCCAGGCCGTGTTCCTCTACACGACTGGCACGAACGACTGGCACCGGGTCTTGCAATGCGACGATCCTGATCCCGTCCGCGCTCCAAGCGCTAATGCGCGACCAGACAGGACGGGTTGTCGCGCGTGCCTACCGCGAGGGGTACACGCCGCGCGAGATCGGGGCCGCACTCGGTGTCACTGCTCGGCCCTCAGCCCTCGGCTGCGCGTGGAGAAGCCGCTCTTCGAGGCGAGAAGCAGCTTGGCGGATGTTGCGCCGCAAGACGCGGAGATTACGGTGCTCTTCTGTCGGGAGCGAGCGGACGGCGCTCTTCAGTTACCGAAAGCGGGCCAAGTCGATGCCGTTCGCGGTCGCGACCCCCGAGCGACCGACGCGCTCGTCCTCTACGGCACGTACCCGAAGCGCAGCGATCCCCACGATGACTATCCATGGGTGGCCACGTGGACGGAACGCCAGGCTTACGCGCGCGAGATCGACCGCAGCTGGGAGTGCGACGCGGGCATGAGCAGGATGTCGCCGGGTGCCGACGAGGCGCCGTCCTGCGGGTCGGGACGAAATTCACGCGATCGCCGGCGGCGTTGTGCTATCGCCTCCGCGCGGATCTGCAAGAATCGCGGACCTCGTACAGTCTGCGGTCAAGAGGGGGTTCATGTGCTTCGCAACAGACACGCTTTGAGTGTCCTTGTCTGCCTTGTCGCACTTGGGGTTTCCGCCGTAGTCGCCGCAGGCTCGTGGGCGAGGCCGACGAAGACCGTCCAGGTCCTAGCGAAAGATACGGGGATCACGATGTCGCCGAACAGGTACATCAAGGACAACATGTCGTTCTCGCCAGGAACGGTCAGCGTCAAAAGCGGCGACTCGCTCACGTTCAGGTTCGACAAGCCGAACTCGCACGAGCCACACACGCTGACCATCGTGAACAAGAAGGACCTTCCGAGGAACGGTCAGCAGGTGGAGAACTGCCACGTGTGCCAGCAGCTTGCATCGGGACATCTCAAGCGTCCGCACGCCGAGCCGGGGCCAGGGAACCCGATCGTCCACTGGACGCTTAACAAGGGGAGGCCGGGACTCGACACCGTCGGCGACAGCGTCGCGATTCAGGAGCCGGGTCCGCACAAGAGCATCACGGTCAAGGTGACCGCGAAAGCCGGAACGACGCTGTATTTCCTCTGCGCCGTGCATCCTTGGATGCAGGGCAAGATCGTTGTCAAGTGACCTACCTGGACTATTAGCGGTAGGAGGTGGGCGGCGAGGAGTAGGAACGCGTCCGGCGCTTCTCGAAGCCACGGAGACGGATGGAGACGAGCGGAGGGCGCCCGGTTGCTATCTCACCTCGCGAAGCCTGCCCGTCTCGACCTCATACACGAACCCGCGAACGTTGTCCTTCTTGGGAATGAACGGGCTCGCCTTGATCCGAGCGATCGACTGGCGGACGTCCTCGTCGAGATCGTCGAAAGCTTCGGCGGGCCATTCGGGCTTCACGCCGGTCTCCTCCTGACAGTCGCGTCGGAAGTCATCGTCGCTGAAGGTCAGCATCCCGCAGTCGGTGTGGTGAATCAGCATGATCTCCTCCGTTCCGAGGAGCCGCTGCGAGATCGAGAGAGAACGGATCTCGTCGTTCGTGACGACCCCGCCGGCGTTGCGGATGACGTGGGCGTCGCCTTCGCTGAGGCCGAGCAGCCCGTACGGATTGAGCCGCGCGTCCATGCAGGCGACGATCGCGACCCGCTTCGCCGGCGGCAGCGGCAGCTCCGCCTTGTCAAAGGCATCTGCATATCGCTCGGCGTTCCCGAGGAGCTCGTCGATCACGCTCATCTGGTCCTCCTTGCTTTACCTTTTGAAGGGCCAGGAACTATACAAAGTAAAGCTGGCGGAGAACAGTCCCTGGGGCGACCGTCACGCTCGCAGGGAATCCAGTCGCCGGCGGCGCCCTTCAGTACTGCACCTCGGAGACACGCCTTCGGTTCAGCGTCGGAGCCTGATCGGGGCCGCCCCCGGCGCAGCTCACCCGAAGCGAGACCGCACTTTCCTCGAGGAGGTCGAGTGCTCCTGCAGGCGTCGATGACCCCTCTCTCGGAAGGAGTTCCTTCATGGCCCTGGTCGACGGCTCTCCTCAGTCGACGCGACCGCGGCGACGAATGGCTTGATCGAGAACGTCAGCCGGCGGTCACGTCCTTCCGTCGAGATCCGGCTCGAGC
>JALZFG010000239.1 GCA_030861645.1 Actinomycetota bacterium | reverse complement strand
AGCTGGTGTCGAGCTAAAGGAGCGAGGGTTGCGACCTCGCTCGTCGGCGGTCGTTTCGGCTTCCGCCACGAGGGGCGACCCTGCCAGGCATGATCCCCGCGGTGCCCGGCCAGCCGACCTCGAGCTCGTCTCGCTGCTCATGAAGCGAGTCGCCCTACTCGCCCTCGTGTGCGTCGCCTCGCTCGCGGCGGCGGCCGACGCGCAAGCGGACCACTGGGCGCCGGGTACCTGCGGGCTCCCGCCGGCGCTCCCGCTGCACGTCGAGTACGCGGAGGGCGCCGTTTCCGCCCGGATTCTCTATGAGATCTTCGGCCCCGCGAGGCCGCCACTCGTGCTCGCTACGAGCGGCAGAAACGTCCCCGGGCGCCTGCGCCGGCTCGGCGCGCACACCATCTTCTGGGAGATGAAGATCCAGCATCTCCTTGGCACGACGACCGCTCCGGGCGACCCGGCGACGATCGACGCCGCGGCCGATCGCCTCTACCAGCGCGCGGTCAACGCCACGGCATGCGCGACGCCGTCGATCGCGCTCAACGAGCTGAACGGCGCTTGGCTCTCGACGCCCTGGTCGCCGACCAATACGCAGTATCGAGCCAACACGCTGCACCTGCTCCGGCGCCTCCACTCGCGCGGCGCGCACCCGTACCTCATGGTGACGACCTCGCCGCCGCCGTTCACCGCCACTCCGGAGGCGGCCGACTGGTGGCGGCAGGCGGCGGCGGTCTCCGACCTCGTGCTCCAGGTGCATTTCGACGGGCGGTTCGCCTACCGGCGGGGACCGATCGTGGGGAGCCGGCTGCGCCGGATGAAGATGCGGCGCGTGCTCGACCAGTTCACGGGGATCGGGGTTCCGCCTCAGCGTCTCGGGCTCCTTCACGGCTTTCAGAGCGGACGCGGTTTCGGCGGCCGCGAGGGGCTCCCGCTCGCGAGGTGGCTCCGGGTCGTCAAGTGGGAAGTTCTCGCGGCGAAGCAGGTCATCGCGGAGCGCCAGGAGGACGGCGCGCAGATCGGCTCGGACTGGTCTTGGGGCTGGGGCGACTTCCCGTCGCTTTCCCGCGTGGACCCCGACAAGCACGTCACGGCGTGCGTCTACCTGTGGGCTCGCGATCCGCGCCTCTGCGACGGTCCCCGCCGTGCCGCGGCTTACGGCGAGCCGTTCAACACCTCGCTCACCGAGGGCCAGATCGTCCTCGCTCCGGGCGTGCACTGCTCGGTCGGAGGCGACGGCGCCACGATCGCGAGCGAGACCGTACGTGCGCTCGCCGACGTCAACCCAGCAGGACGCGGCCCGATCGGGCGTCCCGCCGCCCTCGGCGCCCTGTTCTCGTGGCTGATCGACGCGGGTCATGCGGCCGTTCGAGCAGCCGACGTCGCGGCCGCGGAGCGCGCGGTAATCGAGCAGCGCTTCGCAGGCCAGGGCGCCGACTACGAGCGAGCCCTCGCGGCGGCGAGGCTGCCGCTTCCGCTCGCGCGCGCGCTGCTCGCCGACCAGCTTCGTCGACGGAGGATTGCGCGGAAGCTTCAGGCGCGCCGGACGTACCCGTCCTGGTTGAGCGAGAAGGAGGCGCAGGCGCTCCGCACGACGGTCTGCCTCCGTGACGAGCTCCCGCAGCTCGGGCTCGGCGACCTGACGGCCGACCTGCCGTTCTTGCGGCTTCCCCCGGGAGTCGGCGGCGCTCGGCCCGGACGGACTCAGTAGCGGGCCGCGGTCGAAGCGAGATGGCGCTCGTGCGCGCCGGCGCGCACGATCTCCACGAGCTGCTCGACGGCGTGTCGGAGCTCGTCCTCCGTCGTGAAGAAGTGCGGCCCGAGGCGGAGGCCGACGTCGGGACGGAAGTCGCAGAGGACCGCGCGCTCCGTCAGCTCCCGGTGGACCGCCGCGAACGCGGGCGTCAGCACGGTGACGGTGCCTCCCCGCTGCGCCGCCGCCCGCGGGCTCGTGATCGTGAAACCGGCATCGTCGAGAAGGTCGATCAGGAGCTCGGTAAGACGGAGCGAGCGCTCCCGAATTCGGCCGACGCCGACCTCCTCGATGAGGTCGTATCCCGCCGTCGCCGCGTAGAGCGCGGGGACGTTCGGCGTCCCCGTGAGGAATCGAGCAGCACCGTCCCCGTACTCGAGCTCCGGCTCGAACGCGAACGGGCGCGCATGCGCCTGCCACCCAACGAGCGTCGGCTCGAGCCGCTCCGCGAGATCGGGCCGCACGTACAGCCACGCCGCTCCGGGCCCGCCGCAGAGCCACATGACGCTCCCGCCCACCGCGAAGTCGACCGCGAGCGCGCCGACGTCGAGCGGAACGGTGCCGACCGACTGGTACGCGTCGAGGAGCACATGCGCGCCGGCGTCGTCCGCGCTGCGGCTGACCGCGGCGACGTCTTGGATCTCGGCGTTCTTGAAGAGGACGTGGCTGACCACGACGAGCAGCGTGCGCTCGTCGATCGCCTCGACGAGCGCCTCCA
>JALZFG010000017.1 GCA_030861645.1 Actinomycetota bacterium | reverse complement strand
CTGGCCCGGCGTTCCGGGCATCCGCGCGAACGCCGAAGCCGTTGCCGCGCTTGGCTTCGCCGAAGACGTCCTGGCCGGCATCCTCGCCGGAAACGCCCAGAGCGTCTACCGGCTCGGCGAGTTGGCCGTGGCAAGCCGGGCGGTGGCGGCACAGGGTTCTCGATCCTGACCGGTTTCACCACGAGCGAAGCGAACCATGAGCCCGGCTCGGGAGTGTCCGACCGGAAGCTGTACCGGCAGGTGATCGGCCACTTCGCGAGCGGCGTCGCCGTGATCACGACGGGAACCCGCGGGAGGCGGTTCGGCATGACCGCGAGCGCGGTCACCTCGTTGTCGCTCGAACCGCCGATGCTCCTCGTGTGCATCAACCGCCGTGCGCCGACCTGCGCTGCCGTCAGCGGCGCCGGCGTCTTCGCGGTCAGCATCCTGACAGAGGATCAGAGCGAGATCGCGGAGCGATTCGCGAGACCGAGCGAGGACAAGTTCGCGGGCATCCCTCTCGACGAGGGCACAGCCGGCCTGCCGCTGCTTCGCGACGCGCTCGCGCGTCTCGAGTGCCGCGTGGTCGAGGAGGTCGCCGGCGGAACTCACGCGGTCTTCCTCGGGGAGGTCCTCCGCGCCGAGGCCGGATCGGGCCTGCCGCTCACCTACTACCGGGGGCGCTTCGGACGGCTCGAGCTGGTCGAGGACGAGGCGGTGTACGAGGAGCTGCGACGCCGGATCCTCGACGGCGCGTTCGGCGAAGCCGACGAGCTCGACGTAGCGCGTCTCGCCGCGGAGCTGCGGACGCAGCCGTGGCACGTATACCACGCGTTGACCCGGCTGACGGCCGACGCGATCGTCGCGCGCGAACCGCTTGCCGGCTACAGGATCGCGCCGGTCGACCTGCGGACGGTCGAGGACTGCCTGGACGCACGGCGCGCGATCGAGATCGGCACGGTCGAGCTGGCGATCGGGCGCGTGATGGGGGAGCAGCTGGCGGAGCTTCGGCGGCTGATGGAGCGAACGCTGCCGCTGATCGCAGAGGGCCGCTTCGTCGACGTCCAGGAGTACGCGGCTGCGAACACCGCCTTCCACGAGTACGTCGTCGGACTCGCGAGGAGTGACGCGCTCCTGCTCGCCTACCGGAGGCTGGGCCTACCCGGCATCCTCGCGCGGTCGCTGCACACCAGCAACATCGCCTTCGAAGACCTCGTGGTCGACCATCAACGGCTCGTGGAGGCGTTCGAGGACGACGACGTCGAGCGAGCGAAGAGGATCGTGGATTCGCACACCGAGCGCGCGAAGCTGACCCACCGCCTGGCCTTCGAGCAAGCGCACGACCGTCTGATCCCGAACGAGGAGTGATGAGGCGATGAGCCAAGCGACGCGCACCACACCGCTGACCAGCGAGGAGTACCTCGAGAGCCTGCGCGACGGCCGCGCCGTGTACATCGACGGCGAGCGGGTCGCGGACGTCACCGACCACCCGGCGTTTCGGAACTCCGCGCGCTCGATCGCGCGTCTGTACGACGCGCTCCACGACCCGGACCAGCAAGACGTCCTGCTCACTACGGACCGCCTCGGCATCAGGACTCACAGGTTCTTCATGCCGAGCTACTCGGCCGAGGAACTGCTGGCTGCGCGGGAGGCGATCGCCGCGTGGGCGCGCCTGTCGTACGGGTTCATGGGCCGGACGCCGGACTACAAGGCGTCCTTCATGGCGACGCTCGGGGCGGCACCGGAGTTCTACGCGCCGTTCGAGGCGAGCGCGGAGGCGTGGTATCGCCGCTATGCCGAGCAGGCGCTCTTCCTCAACCACGTGCTGATCAACCCGCCGATCGATCGCAACCGCGAGGTGCACGAGGTCGAGGACGTCTACGTGCACGTCCTCCGGGAGCGCGACGGCGGCATCGTCGTCAGCGGCGCGAAGATGCTCGCGACGGGCTCCGCGCTCACCCACGCCACGTTCGTCGCCCAGAACAGCGCCGTGCGGCTCGAGCCGGGGAAGGCGGAGGACTACGCGCTCGTGTTCATCGCCCCCATGGAGACGCCCGGAAAGAAGCTGATCTCCCGGCGCTCCTACGAGGTGATGGCGGAATCGCCGTGGGACAATCCGCTCTCGAGCCGCTTCGACGAGAACGACGCGGTCGTCGTCTTCGACGAGGCGTTCATCCCCTGGGAGAACGTGCTCGTCTATCGCGACGTCGAGAAGGCGACCGGCTTCTACCCCGCCTCCGGC
>JALZFG010000168.1 GCA_030861645.1 Actinomycetota bacterium | reverse complement strand
CGCCGCCGCGATCGACCACCTCGTCGATGAGCGCGACTTCCCGCGCACGGCCGACGAGGCCGCCCGCGTCCGGCGCCGGCTCGGACCGCGCCCCGCGCACACGCCACGCGGGCACCGGCTCGCTCTTGCCCTTCAGCGTCAGCTCGCCGACGGGCTCGAAGTCGAACCGGCGGCGCGTCAGCTGGACCGTCGTCTCGCCGACGTACGTCTCGCCCGCCGGGGCGGCGGCCTCGAGGCGCTGGGCGAGGATGACCGCGTCGCCGAGCACGCCGTAGTCCGCGCGGCCCCGTCCCCCGAGCATCCGCGCGATGGCGTGCCCCGACGCCACGCCGACGTGGAGCGTGAGGTTGTGGCCGTCCCGAGGCAGCGTCGCGCAGATGCGACCGAGCTCGTCGTGCATGTCGAGCGCTGCGTGCAGCGCGCGGTCGGGATCGTCGTCGTGCGCGACCGGCGCTCCGAAGAGCGCGAGCAGCGCGTCGCCGGCGTACTTCTCGACGTACCCCTCGTAGCGACTGACGACGGCCGTCAGGGCGGCGATGATGGGGTCGATCACCTCGAGCAGCTGCTCGGCGTCGAGCCGCTCGGCGAGGCTCGTGAAGCCCGACAGGTCGGCGAAGAGGGCGGTGACGAGGCGCCGCTCCTCGGGCGCGCGTACGGTGGCGGCCACGCCGCAGTACCCGCAGAAACGGGTACCGGGGACGTTCTCGGCGCCGCACGAGCCGCACGTCCACCGCGACATGCGGCTCGACTCTAGATCACTCCGACGGCGCGTTGAAGAACTGGCCGTGGAGCTCGACGTCGGGCTCGTCGTCGTCCTCGGCGTCGGAGGCTTCCGCCTCCACCGGCGGCGGCTGCAGCCCGGATTCTTCTCGCTGCTCGTCGGTCATCGTTCCTCCGTGGAGGGTGGCACTCTCGCATATCAGACGCGCGAAGGGGCGGCGATCTTCCTCCACCGCCGGAGCGCGCGGCGCCGGTGTCCGAGAGGCCGTCCGCGGCCCCCCTTCCGAGGGAGAAAACCGATCCGCAGGCGGACGCGAAGAATCGGAGACAGCGACAAAGGGGGTCATGTGAAGAAGCTCGTCGTACTCGTCGTCCTCGCGGCTGCCGCCCTCGTCGCCACGAGCGCGAGCGGCGGCCCGGTCGCGACCACGAAGTCGCGCTCGCTCTCGATCGGCGTTCCGCTCAGGTCAATTGGAGACAGCCGCGCGCGCGGGCTCGCCTGGTTCCAGCTCCGCGGGCAGTCGCTTCGCTACGTCGTCGTGGTCTTCAACCTGCCGCCCAACTCGCAGCACGCGGCGCACATCCACGGGCCCAACGGCGCATGCACGCCCGCGGCGAAGAACCGCGGCGTCGTCGTTCCGTTCCCCGACCTTCGCGCCGACGCCAGGGGCGTCGCCTACACGCAAGGGGTTATCAGCCTCCGCCAGGCGAAGATCAAGAACGTCCTGCGGCGGGGCTTCTACTTCAACGTGCACGAGTACCCGACGGCGCAGCTGCAGAGCAAGGGGCTCGAGGCCGTCACGTGCGGGAACATCGTGCCGAGCTGAGCCAGACGAGCGGCGGGAGGGGCCTTGCAGCCTCTCCCGCCTCCGGCTTCCGGCGGACGGACGGCTAGAATCGAGGGTATGGCCGAGCTCGGGACGATGCGCGTCAAAGGCGGCCTCGCCGAGATGCTGAAGGGCGGGGTGATCATGGACGTGACGACGGCGGAGCAGGCGCGCATCGCCGAGGACGCCGGCGCCGTCGCCGTCATGGCGCTCGAGCGGGTGCCGGCGGATATCCGCGCGCAGGGCGGCGTCGCCCGGATGGCCGATCCGGACAAGATTCGTGAGATCCAGGAGGCCGTCACGATCCCGGTGATGGCGAAGTGCCGGATCGGGCACTTCGTCGAGGCGCAGATCCTCGAGGCGCTCGAGGTCGACTACATCGACGAGAGCGAGGTCCTGACGCCGGCGGACGAGGAGCACCACGTCGACAAGTGGGGGTTCACCGTCCCGTTCGTCTGCGGCTGCCGCGATCTCGGCGAGGCGCTTCGCCGGATCGCCGAGGGCGCCGCCATGATCCGGACGAAGGGCGAGGCCGGAACCGGTGACATCGTCAACGCCGTGCGTCACATGCGCGCCGTCTTCGGAGCGATCCGGAGGCTCACCTCGCTCGATTCCGACGAGCTCTTCAGCGAGGCGAAGCGGCTCCAGGCTCCGTTGGAGCTCGTCCGCTGGGTCGCCGAGCACCGCCGGTTACCGGTCGTGACGTTCACGGCGGGCGGAATCGCGACGCCCGCCGACGCTGCTCTCTGCATGCAGCTCGGCGCCGACGGCGTCTTCGTCGGATCGGGGATCTTCAAGTCGGCCGACCCCTCGACGCGCGCGAAGGCGATCGTCGAGGCGACGACCCACTTCCGCGACGCCGAGGTGGTCGCGCGCGTCTCGCGCGGCTTGGGCGAGCCGATGAGCGGGTTGGCCGCAGCCGCGCTTCCCGAGGAACAGCTGCTCGAGACCCGCGGCTGGTAGCGCGCCGCGCGATCGCTGCTCGCGCATGACGACCCGGCCCCGAATCGGCGTTCTCGCCGTCCAGGGCGACTTCCGCGAGCACGCCGCGATGCTCCGCCGTCTCGGGGCAGACCCCGTCGAGGTTCGCGCGCCCGAGCAGCTCGCGGGACTCGCCGGGCTCGTCATTCCGGGCGGCGAGTCGACCGCGATCGGACGCCTGATCCGGCTGTACGGGCTCGAGGAGGCGATCCGGCGCTTCTCGGCGCCGATCCTCGGCACGTGCGCCGGCATGATCTTGCTCGCGCGCGATGCGGTCGACGGCGTTCCGGGGCAGCCCCTGCTGTCGCTCGTCGATGCCGTCGTCCGCCGGAACGGGTACGGGCGGCAGGTTGCAAGCTTCGAAGCGAACCTCGAGCTCGCGGGAGACGAGGCGCCCCTGCGCGGTGTCTTCATCCGTGCCCCTCGCGTCGAGCAGATCGGGCCCGACGTCGAGGTCCTGGCCGAGCTCGACGGCGACCCCGTGCTGCTGCGCCAGGGTCGCATCCTCGTCGCCGCGTTCCATCCGGAACTGACAGGCGACACGCGCGTCCACGAGCGTTTTCTCGAGCTCGTAGGGGAGGCGGCCTGTGTCGGGTCATAGCAAGTGGCACCAGATCCGGCACAAGAAGGGGGCCGCGGACGCGAAGCGCGGCAAGCTCTTCTCGAAGCTGACGCGCGCGATCATCGTGGCCGCGCGCGAGGGCGGTTCCGATCCATCCGGGAATCTCGCCCTGCAGAACGCCGTCGACAAGGCGCGCGAAGCCTCGATGCCGAAGGACACCATCGAGCGGGCGATCGCGCGCGGAGCGGGGGGCGCCGGCGACGGGACAACGTATGAGCACGTCGCCTACGAGGGCTACGGACCGGGTGGTGTCGCTGTCTTCGTCGAGGCGCTGACCGACAATCGCAACCGGACGGCCGCCGAGGTCCGGCACGCGTTCGCGAAGCACGACGGCAGCCTTGGCGAGTCGGGATCGGTCGCCTGGCTGTTCGAGCGCAAGGGCGTCGTCCTCGTCCCAGGCGAGGTCGACGAGGACGAGCTGACGTTGACGGCGGCCGACGCCGGGGCCGAGGACGTCGTCAGGGAGGGGTCGAGCTACCGCGTGACGTCGGCGCCCGAGGAGATGGAGGCGGTTCGAAGCGCGCTCGAGCGTGCCGGCTATCCGATCGAGTCGGCGGGGCCGACGCTCGTGGCGAAGACGACCGTCCCGATCGAGGACGAGGGGGTGGCCCGCAAGGTCGTCCGCCTGATGGACGCCCTCGAGGAGAACGACGACGTTCAGGACGTGTACGCGAACTTCGACATTCCGGAGCGCGTGCTGGAGACGGCTGCTGGCTAGTACCAGCGGGCGTCGCAGCGCTGGTCGCCCTGGAAGAAGAGCAGCTCAGGACGGCGGATGCGTGAGCGGCGTCGCGACACCGCATAGTCCGCGACGCGTGAAGCTGAACGAGGCTTTTCACGGGCGCGAGCAGCGTGATGGCGTCGCAAGGCCGGGGTTGGAGGCGCGCGGACGCACGCTGTCGAACGGGGGACGTCGGCTGAGGCTAGCCCGCACCCTGGTGTGCAGATTGCATTCGTCGGCGCATTGCCAGGAAGGTGCCGAGCGACACCCCGACTCCAAGGCCGATCCCGAGCGCCATGTCCCGGCCACTCACGCGTCGTGAACGCGCCACGCGGACGAGCCCGGCCGCACCCACGGGCGCGAGCAACGTGATCGACGTCGCAAGGCCGGGGTTGTAGGCGCGCTGACGCACGGCTTCCGAGACGTGGAGCGCCGCGTTGGGGACGTTCGTCGTCAGGAAGGCGACGCCGAGCCAGGGTGCGCGACGGGCGAGGAGGGCGCCTGCGAGCCCGACACCCCAGCCCAGCCCCGTGTTGATGACGGCGCCAAGCCGCCGTGTGATCGGGAACTCGTCGCTCTCGCTGCCCATCACGTCGCGGTTGAACCACGGCAGGAAACCGCCGGGGAAGACCCACTCCTCGGTCTGGTGCCAGAAGAGGGCGGGCAAAGACGCCCAGAGCAGCGACCGGAGATCATCCCTGACCGGCTCACGCGCCGCCAGCACCGCGACGGACGACGGGAGCGCCGCTCCGGCCGCCATCCATGGCCAGCGCCCGTGCGTCTCGCGCGTCGCAAGGGCGTCGGCGAGCCGACGGGCGCGTCTCGCCGGCACCGCTGGCGTCTGTGAGACGGCACCGACGCCGGACATCCCGCGACCCTAGCGG
>JALZFG010000156.1 GCA_030861645.1 Actinomycetota bacterium | reverse complement strand
CGACGTGCTCGCGCGCGAGCTCGCCGTGCTCGGCGCCGACGTTCGCGTCCTCGAGGGCAACCATCTGCGCGCCGACCTCCCCGGAACGGAGCCGCCGCTCCTTCTGCTCGGCCACGCGGACACGGTCTGGCCGGTCGGCACGCTCGCCTCGATGCCGTTTCGCCTCGAAGAGGGTCGCGCGTACGGCCCCGGCGTGTTTGACATGAAGGCCGGTCTCGTGATCATGCTCGCCGCGATCCACGAGGCGAGGACGAGGCGAGGACTCCGGGTCTTCGTGACCGCCGATGAGGAGATCGGAAGCCCGACGGCGAAACCGTTGCTTGAGCAGGCCGCGACCGGCGTCGCGGCCGCGCTCGTCCTCGAGCCTCCGACTTCGGCCGGGCACCTGAAGACGGCGCGCAAGGCCCTTGGCCGCTTCCACCTCCGCATCCGCGGCCGCGCGGCGCACGCGAGCGGCGAGTTCGGAGCCGGCGCGAACGCGATCGAAGAGATCGCGCGCCAGATCGTCGAGCTGAGCGCCTTGACGGACCGCGACCGCGGCGTCTCGGTCAACGTCGGCGTCGTCTCGGGAGGCACGCGTGAGAACGTCGTCGCAGCCGAGGCGGAGGCGTTGATCGACGTTCGCGTGCCAAGCCTGGTCGAGCGCGAGCGCATCGACGACGTTCTTCGCTCGCTCCGCCCAAAGACGGCGGGGACGGAGCTCGAGCTGAGCGGGCAGTGGACACGCCCGCCGCTCGAGCGCTCGAGCGGCTCCGCTCGTCTCTTCGCGGCGGCGCACGAGCACGGCCTCGCACTGGGCCTTGACCTTCAGCAGGCATCGTCGCCCGGCGGGTCCGACGGAAACCTCGTCGGAGCGCTCGGCGTCCCGGTCCTCGACGGTCTCGGCGCTCTCGGCCGCGGCGCGCATGCCGCCGACGAGCACGTCGTCGTCGAATCGCTGCCCGTACGCGCCCGGCTGCTCGCGGAACTCTTGCGCGACCCGGGGGTCTAGAACCACAATTTCTAGACCGTCGACTCGGGAGGTGGTGGGTATGGCTGCGCGTGCGGACGAACGTGTGATGGTCTCCGAGCGGGTCGCTCCCGGAATGCTGCCGCGGGTTCTGAACTCGCTCGACATGTCGATCATCTTCCTGGCGATCGTCCTCTTCATCGTCCAGGCCTCGGTGATCCAGCCGGCCGGGCCGTCGGCGTTCGTCTACTGGATCGGAGGGTTCCTGCTGTTCCTGATCCCGGGCGCGCTGGTGACGGCGCAGCTCGGCCTCATGTTCCCGCAGGAAGGCTCGCTCTACGTCTGGACCCAGAAGGCGCTCGGCCCCTTCTGGGGCTTCTTCGCCGGCTTCTGCGCCTGGTGGCCGGGCGTCCTGGTCATGGTCGCGACCTCGGATCTCGTGGTCACCATCTGGCAGTTCATCGACAACGGCGCACTGCCGAAGCCGTGGCACCAGATGCTCGTCATCCTCGCCGTGCTCTGGTTCTCGGCCGCGCTCTCGATGCTGCGGCTGCGCGTTACCCAGAGCTACGCGAATCTCGTCGTCTTCTTCTACGGCGCGGCGATCTTCACGATCGGCCTCGCCGGCGTGCTCTGGCTCGTGGGCGGAAACGGCGCCGCCAACTCGTTCTCGAGCGGCGGCGCGTGGACGCCCGACTCGAGCAACTGGACGTTCTTCGGGCTCGTGATCCTCGCCCTCCTCGGGATCGAGGTCCCGCTCAACATGGGCGTCGAGATCGTCGACCTGCGAGCGATCAAGCGCTACCTCTTCTGGGGCTCGCTGGTCGTCATGGCCGCGTACCTGTGGGCCACCTTCGGCAACATGGTCACGGTCCCGCTCGGCGAGAACAACTCGACGACCGGCATCCTCTCCGCCGTCGAGAACGGCTTCTTCGGCCAGCACTGGCTCGCGGTGCTCGTCGGACTCGTCGTCCTCTGGTTCTTCGTCTCGAACACCGTCGTCTACAACTACTCGTTCAGCCGGCTGCTCTTCGTCTCGGGGCTCGAACGCCGGATGCCGGCGGGACTCGGCAAGGTCGAGCCGCGGACGAGGGTCCCGAGGAACGCGATCCTGCTCCAGACGGTGCTGGCGTCGATCTTCGCGATCGTGACCTTCGGCCCGTGGGCGCAGAGCTCGAACTTCCCGAGCCAGGTGTACTTGACCTTCCAGGCCGCCGTCACCGTCATCTGGTGCCTGTCGATGGTGCTCCTGTTCGCTGACGTCTTCCTGGTCAGGCGCGCGTTCCCGGAGAAGTTCGAGGAGGTGCGCGTGTCGCGGACGCCGCTCCTCTTCGTGAGCGCGGTCGTCGGCATCGCCTCGTCGGTCGTCGGCGCGATCGTCACCTTCAAGGACCCCTGGAACCCGGATATCTTCAGCGTTGGTAGCTGGCGGCTGTGGCTCGGGATCGTCGTCGCGGTCTCGGTGCTCGCGGCTGTGCTGCTCTACGCGATCAGCGAGTTCACGTTCCGCAAGCAGCTTCCGGCCGAGCCCGCGCCGACGCCGTAGCGTGGACGCGGGCGACGTCGCGAGGAAGGCGGACGAGGCGGGCC
>JALZFG010000013.1 GCA_030861645.1 Actinomycetota bacterium | reverse complement strand
TGAGGGCGATCTGCCGGAACGTCATCAGCGGCTTGCGAAGCCGCGCGGGGCGTTCCATCGGCGGCGGGCGCCGCACGCTTGGCGGGGCGGCCGTGCTCAGCGTCTCTGGTTCTGTCGCCATGACCTCTCCCGACCTATGCGGTGGAACCGCTCCGCTGCGCCGCCGCCTCGTCGACGTATTCGCCCACGAAGTCGTCCAGGTCGAGGTCGGCCTCGGGGTCGCTCGGCGGCATGACGACCACGGGGCAAGCTGAGCGGTAGATCAGGTGCGGAGCGAGGCGTCGCGCGCTCGGCTCGTAGAGCTTGGCGACGGCCGGGGAGTCGAGCACGAGCAGAGCGGCGTTCTCGGCTTCCTTGAGCAGGACGTTCTTCGCCTTGCCCTGCACGGCTCGGAGCTCGACGTCGTGGTCCTCGCCGAGCGCGTCGGCGACGAACTCGCTGAGGGTCCGCTCGGCGAGCCGCTGCCGGGGACTGGCGTCGATGATCTCGAGCGCGGGTACGCGGCCGGGCGCGCCTCCCGGAAGGCCAAAGCCGCGCCACGCCATCACCGCGCGAACCCGGCCGCGCCGCAGGCGCGCCTCCTGCACGGCCCACTGCAGGGCAGCGCGGGAGCCAGTGACAGGACTCACCCCGACGACGATCGGGCTCGCGACCGGTGATCCCCTCGGCGCGCCGGAAGGCTCGGGCTCAGCTCCCCGCCCAGGCTCGCCGTGCGAGGCGGTCGGTGCCGGCCGCTCACGGTTCGCCATCGATCACCCTTCCTGGTCGCCGTGGACCGCCGGGGAAAGCCTACGACCTTGTGGCGAAGAGGTCAAGCGTGCGGAGCCGGGAGCCCGCCGCGCCTTCGCACGACCGACGCCGTCTCGGGGCTGGAGGATCGAGGGCCGCTCACGCTTGCAGACCGTCGTCGCGACCGTAACGCTGCGACCCGTGACGCGGCATACGTCGACAGCGTGGACGAGGGAGCACCTTGCCCGACTCGTCGGGCGGGCTGCGACGACCGCCCCGCTGATTCACGCGAGCGACGTTGTCCGGATCCTCCCGCGCCACGACGTCTGGGACCTCTGGCCGGTGCGCGAGCTCGACGCCGCCGTCTCGCTCATCGCGGACGGCGAGCTCTGGATCGCGCTCTCTGCGCCCGCAACCGGGGCTCCCGACGCCCGCCACGACGTCACCCGCCTTCGCCTCCTCGCGAAGCGCGACGGCCGCTGGAGGGACATGGGTCTCGTGTTTCCGGACGGCGCCTCCCTCGGGAGCCGCGAGTGGGCGGGCTCCACCGTCCACCGGGACGGCTCGGTAACGGTCTTCTACACGGCGGCCGGCCGCCGCGGTGAGGAGCGGAGGACGTTCGTCCAGAGAATCGCGCAGGCGACGGGCCGCCTTGTCGTCGAAGGCACCCGGATCGAGCTGACCGACTGGAGCGACCATCGTGAGTCGGTGCGGGCGGACGGTGTCGTCTACGTTCGCGCGGAGGAGGAGTACGGCGAGCCGGGCTTCATCAAGGCGTTCCGCGACCCCTTCTTCTTCCGCGACCCGGCAAGCGGCCGCGACCACCTCCTCTTCACGGGGTCGCTCGCGTCCGCCGAGACGAACTTCAACGGCGCGATCGGCATCGCCGAGGCGCTTGACGAGGGCTGGTCACGCTGGTCCTTACTTCCTCCTCTGCTTCATGCCGACGGCGTGAACAACGAGCTCGAGCGGCCCCACGTCGTCGTTCGTGAGGGACGGTACTACCTCTTCTTCTCGACGCAAAGGCGGACGTTCCACCCGGCCGTCACGGGCCCAACGGGCCTGTATGGATTCGTCGGACGCTCCCTGCTCGGCCCGTATCGGCCCATCAACGAGTCGGGACTTGTGTTGCAGAACCCGCCGGAGGAGCCGTTCCAGGCGTACTCGTGGCTCGTCCTGAGCGACCTGCGCGTGGTGAGCTTCGTCGATTTCCACTCGCTTCGGGGTCGCCGCCCGAGCGAGCTCGCTTCCGCACGTGAAGCACGTAGAGCCTTCGGAGGCACGATCGCTCCCGTTCTGCAGCTCACCCTCGACGGGTCGCGCGCGTGGATCGAGGGGATCACGCCTGAGTTCTGAGGAAAGGCCGGCCGACCAGTCAACGAATGAGGCTCGCGAACAGCGCGCACACCTCCCGGCCGTGGCGGGCCCAGGAAGTCACCGCCGACTTCCGTCTCGAGGACGTGTGGGCGCTGCCGATGCCAGGCGGCCCGAACGACTTTCCTCGGCTCGTGCAGGTGATCGCCGCGGGCGACCCTTCGCAAGGCTCCTCCCGCGCCGCCCGCACACTCTGGGCGATCCGGTGGAAGCTCGGGGAATTGCTCGGTTGGGAACGCCCCGGGCGCCGGTTACGGAGGAGATCGTTGACGCGCGGCCGATGCACTGCGTCCTGGCCGGCGATCTCGACGCCGTCCCCGAGTCGGCGAGCGTCCGCTTCCTGCGCGGCCTGCAGTCGTTAGGCGGTCTCAGCGTCTGTTACCGCGACGCGTGAGGCAGCACGCGTCCCGACGTGGTGTCTGGGCGAGCGACCACCTGGGCGTCGCTGCCGATCTCGCCGTTCCGGCGTAGCCGCAGTGCAAACCCTCATCGTCTGCCCTCCGCTGCGTACGCAGCGAGCCGCTCGGCCAACTCGCGCGGGCGGCTGAGAGCGATGCAGTGGCCACCGTCGATC
>JALZFG010000045.1 GCA_030861645.1 Actinomycetota bacterium | reverse complement strand
CCTATCGGCCGACTTCCGACCGCGCGCGGCGGTCAGGCTGTCAAGACGGCGGTCGTCTTGGCGGTCTTCTTCTTGCCCTTCGCCCCGACGTCCGCGAGGACCTCGTCGAGCCAGAGCGCCGCCTCTTCCTCGTCCATGTCCTTGGCGTACATGAGTTCGCTCGAAAGGATCTTCTTCGCCTTTACGAACATCTGCTTCTCGCCGGTGGAGAGACCCTTCTCGTGATCGCGCAGCGAGAGATTCCGCACGACCTCGGCGAGCTCGAAGATGTCACCGGTCTTCATCTTGTCGCGGTTGTGCTTGAAGCGTCGGTTCCAGTTCTTCGGCATCACGGTGCCGTTCCCGGTCAGCGCCTTCAGGACCTTCTCGACCATCGCCTCGTCGATCACCTTCCGAAGGCCGACGCGCTCGACGTTCTCGCACGGCACGTTCACGGTCATCTCGTTGTGCAGGATCTTGATCGTCAGGTACTCGCGCTTCTGTCCGAGCACGTCCCGCACTTCCTTCTTCACGACCGTGCCAGCCCCGTGGTGGGGGTACACCACCTTTTCGCCGACTTCGTACAAACCGTCCTCCCTCTGAACCGTAGTCACTAACCCGCCGCCCAGTCGCCAAGCCGCCGGTGCCTCGAGGGCCACCGGCGGGCCGACGTCAGTATAACGAAAAGGTTAGGAAATGCGCGCGATTCCAGGGATTTTCGCCCGATTGGGGGATGCTGAGCCGGCGCGCGAGCCGACGATTCTACGACTGCAGGAAGCGATCGACGAGATTGTGCTCCTGGAGCCGCCGGAGCCCCTCTCTGATGTCTCGTGCGCGGATCGCTCCGACGCCTTCGACGGCTTCGAGCTCTCGCTGTGAGGCCCGCACGATCCCCTCGAGACCCTCGAGCCTCGCGACGACCCGACGAATCACACTCTCCGGAAGGCGGGGAACATGCGACAGGACGCGATACCCCCGCGGCGAGACGGCGACATCGAGCGGGTCGACATCCGGCGGGTAGCCGAGGATCTCGCCGAGCTTCTCGAGCTCGAGCAAGTCGTGGTACGGAAGCGAGGCGAGACGATCGAGGAGATCGCGGGCCGGGACGCCCGCGTCGGCCTGGTAGTCGAGAACGACGTTCGCCTTCTCCGCCGGCACCTCGCTGATGAGCTCCTGCAGCTGCATCCGGATCAGCCGGCCCTCCGTTCCGAGCTCGACGCAGTCGCGCTCGATCTCGGCCGCCATCCTCATCGTCATCTCGGCGCGCTGCAGGACGACGAGGACGTCGTCGAGCATGACGGCGCTTTGGAACTCGAGCGTCGTCAGACGCGTCAGCACCTGCTCGAGCCGCTGCCGGTAGGTCTCGAGCGTGTGCAGAGCCTGGTTCGTCTTCGCGAGGACGTCGGCGATCGGGTCGAGCTGGTACCGGCTCTGTCGTACGAACAGCGTGACTGTCTCGCGCTGCTGGGAGATCGAGATCACGAGAGCTTTGGTCTGCTTCGCCACGCGCTCCGCGGTTCGGTGGCGCGTGCCCGTCTCAGCGGACGGAATCGTGGGATCCGGCATCAGCTGGACATTCGCGTACGCGAGCTTCGTCACGTCGGAGTTGACGATGATCGCCCCGTCCATCTTGGCGAGCTCGTAGAGGAGCTGCGGCGTGAAGGGCTGATCGAGCCGGATCCCCCCCGAGAAGAGGAACGCGAGCGCGGACGGCTCGCCGATCAGGATCAGCGCGCCTTCGTGAGAGCGAATGATGTCGTCGATCCCCTGCCGGAGCTCCGTGCCGGGCGCGATCCGCGCGACTGCCTCCAGCAGCTTCGGATCGCGGCGGGGGTCGTCGCGAGGGGCGCGGCTGAAGCCGAGCGGGGAGGAGGCATGAAGCCGACCCGACTGCCTATGTCTCCTCTCCGTCTGCATCCAGTCCGGCTCGGATCGCCTCCCGCAGCGTCTGCGCCTCCGTGACGCGTAGTTTGCCACGAGCTACCGTCCCGGTCGGGACGAGGGCGGTTGCGAGCCCGAGCTTGTCGCACTCCTCCAGCCGGCGCTCTGACTGCGCCGCGGGCCGAAGCCGCCCCGTCAAGCCGATCTCTCCGAACGCTGCTGTGCTCCAGCGGACGGGCGCCGCGCGAGCGGCGGATACGGTTGCGAGCGCGACGGCGAGGTCGCCACCCGGCTCGTCGACGCGGACGCCGCCGGCGACGTTGACGAAGACGTCGGCCTGTCCGAGCCGCACGCCGGCATGTCGGGAGAGGACGGCGACGATCATCGCGAGGCGCTTCGGATCGACGCCGGTACCGACGCGCCGCGGCATCGCCAGGTCGGTCGGCGCGACGAGCGCCTGGACCTCGAGCAGGAGCGGCCGCGTTCCCTCGAGCACGCAGGCGGTGGCGGCGCCGATCTCCCCCGCGTGCGTCCGCCCGAAGAGCTCGGACGGGTTCGGCACGCCGACCAGGCCGACGCCGGTCATCTCGAAGATCCCGAGCTCGTTCGTCGACCCGAAGCGGTTCTTTGCGGCGCGGAGAATGCGGTGGGCGTGGTAGCGATCGCCCTCGAAGTGCAGCACGCAGTCGACGAGGTGCTCGAGCACTCGCGGGCCGGCAACCGCGCCGTCCTTCGTCACGTGGCCGACGAGGATCGTCGCGACGGCGGCCTCCTTCGCGACGCGAAGCAGCCTCCCCGCCGCCTCGCGCACCTGGGCGACGGATCCGGGGGCGGACCCGATCTCCGGGGAGTACAGGGTCTGCACGGAGTCGATCACGCAGACGTCGGGCCGTTCGCGCTCGAGCGTCGCGCACACCGCCTCGAGCTCGCTCTCGGCGAGGATCTCGACGTTTCCCGCGTCGCCGAGTCGCTCCGCGCGGAGCTTGACCTGAGCCATCGACTCCTCACCGGTGATGAGGAGCACGCGCCTGCCGCTGCTCATCGCGCGGAGCGCCATGAGCAGCAACGTCGACTTGCCAACCCCGGGCTCGCCGCCGAGCAGGACGAGCGAGGCCGGCACGAGGCCGCCGCCGAGGACGCGGTCGAGCTCGGGAACGCCCGTCGGAATCCGCGCCGCCTCCTCGAGCTCGACGTCGACCAGGCGTTGCAGCGAACGTGCCTGCGCCGGGCGGCGCCCCGCCGCGACCTGCTCCTCGACGAGCGTCCCGAAACTGCCGCAGCCGGGGCAGCGGCCGAGCCAGCGCGACGTCGAGTAGCCGCACTCCGAGCAGGCGTGCTGAGCGGCCGCCGTCTTCACGGGGCGCCCATGGTACGGGCTGCGCCTGACGCCTTTGTCGCGCCGCGGTGACGGGTTACGATCGTCTTCGTGGACGCGGGCGGCGATCGCCTCGACCGCTACGCGGAGCTCGTGGTGCGCGTGGGCGCGAACGTCTCGCCGGGGCAGCTCGTGCACGTCACCGGGCTCGTCGAGCACGCGCCGCTCGTCCGGGCGCTCGCCCGCGCTGCCTGGCGAGCTGAGGCTCGCTACGTCGACGTCTTCTACCTCGACAACCACGCCCGTCGGGCGATGATCCAGCTGGGCTCGGAGGAAGCGCTGACGTGGACGCCGTCGTGGCGGCTCGAGCGGACGAAGAAGCTCGGCGAGGAGGGCGGGGCGAGCATCGCGACGACGGGAGACCCGGAACCGCACCTCCTCTCCGACCTGCCGGGCGAGCGTGTCGGTCGCGCGCGGATGGTCGACCTCGTCAAGGAGTCGCTGCGCCAGCTCAACGAGAAGCTCGTCGCCTCGACCGGGATTTCCTGCCCCAACGAGGGGTGGGCGAGAACCGTGTTCGGCGAGCCCGACCTCGAGCGGCTCTGGGACGCCGTCGCGTTCTGCGCGCGGCTGGACGAGTCCGACCCCGTGGCCGCATGGAACACGCACCTGGACACGCTCGAGCGGCGGGCGGACGCGCTCAACGCCCTCGGCGTCGATCAGGTGCACCTGAAGGGTCCCGGCACGGACCTGACGATTGGCCTGCTGCCGAACTCGCGCTGGGGCGCGGCACGGTTCGAGACGAGTTGGGGGCGGGAGTACGTCCCGAACATGCCGACCGAGGAGGTGTTCACGACCCCCGACCGGCGCCGTACCGAGGGAACCGTCCGCTCGACGCGGCCGCTGTCGCTGCTCGGAAACATCGTGCGGGACCTCGAGCTCCGGTTCGAAGCCGGACGGATCGTGGACGTTCGCGCCTCCGAGGGAGGTGACCATGTCCGCGGCGAGCTCGAGAGCGACGAGGGCGCGCGTTTCCTCGGCGAGGTGGCGCTCGTCGACGGCAGCTCACGCGTGGGCCAGACAGGCCTCACGTTCTTCAATGTCCTCTACGACGAGAACGCCACCTGCCACATCGCCTACGGCGCAGGCCTCTCCTACGGCGTCGGCGAGCCGGCCGACGGCGAGGGCTTCAACGTCTCCACCGTCCACACCGACGTCATGGTCGGCGGGCCGGAGGTCGATGTCGACGTGATCACGCGAGACGGGACGACGATCCCCGTCCTGCGCGACGACGTCTGGGTGCTCGAGACGCGCTGAGACTCGGCCGCGGCGGAGCCGGCAGCGGCGCGCGTGCCGCCGCCGGGGACAAGGCTCTAGGCCGGCGGAACGACGAGGCCCTTAGTCCTCGCCGTCGTCGCCCTCGGACGTCGGCTCCTCCGGCGGGACGGTAACGGGCTCGGGCAGAACGGACGGGATCAGCGTGATGTCGACCTCGTCGTCGTTCTTGCGGGAGACGAGGATCGTCGCGCCCGGCCCCAGCTCGCGGCCGAGCACGAAGTCGGCGAGCGGATCCTCGATGTGGCGCTGGATCGCGCGGCGCAGCGGTCGCGCGCCCATGGTCGGGTCGTAGCCCTTCTCGACGAGCAGCTCCTTCGCGTCGTCGGTCAGCTCGATCGTCACCTCGTGCGTTCCCATCTGCTCGCGCACCCGCTTCATCAGCAGGTCGACGACCTCCTTGATCTCGTCCTTCGTCAGCTTGTGGAAGACGATCACCTCGTCGATCCGGTTCAGGAGCTCGGGCCGAAAGACCTTCTTCAGCTCGCCCATGATCCGCTCCTTCATCTCCTCGTAGGAGAGCCCGGTGTCATCCGACAGCGAGAAGCCGAGGGAGACGTTCTTCGAGATCGTTCCCGCGCCGATGTTCGACGTCATGATCACGATCGTGTTCCGGAAGTCGACCTTCCGACCCTGAGCGTCGGTCAGCTTCCCGTCCTCGAGGATCTGGAGGAGGATGTTGAAGACGTCGGGGTGCGCCTTCTCGATCTCATCCAGCAGGACGACCGAGTACGGCTTGCGCCGGACCGCCTCCGTGAGCTGGCCACCCTCGTCGTAGCCGATGTAGCCGGGAGGCGAGCCGACGAGCCGGGAGAC
>JALZFG010000030.1 GCA_030861645.1 Actinomycetota bacterium | reverse complement strand
GTCCTGTGGACGCGCGAGCTCGACTCGTGGGGGTACTCCACGCCCGCGATCGCGAACGGTCGCGTCTTCGTCGGCGACTTCAACGGCTACCTCCACTGCTACCGCGCGGCAACCGGCAAGGAGCTGTGGCGGCGCTACGTCGGCGGCCGCCTCCTCGGTCCCGCCGTCGTCATCGGGAAGCTGGTCTTCTTCTCGACGCTCGAGACCGAGACCTACGCGGCTAGCGTCTCGAGCGGGCGCATCGTCTGGCACGTCGGGCTCGGGAAGTACTCGCCGGGGATCGCGACCGACCGCCACTACTTCTTCTCGCTCAACGGACTCCTGATCGCCTACCACGCGCAGACACCCGCGAGGTACCGGTCGAAGGAGAGGCGCGTCGCGGCGGCGGGCGGCCGGAGTCGTCATGCGACCGGGGGGTGACGTCGACGCCACAGCGGCGAGCGCTGGACGGCATAGCTCGTCGCCAGCCACGCCCCCGTCAGGGCTCGGTACCTCGCGAGGCGCACGCGGCCGGAAAGCGAGCGTGACGGGTCCGCCTCGAGGAGCGGGTAGCCGAGCTCGCGCAGAAGCTCGCCGCAAACGGTCTCGAAGGCACGCGCGTCCTCGCGCGAGAGCTCGCGCCGCCAGTCCCGGAGCCCCGTCGTCGGCGGCCGCCTGAGACTCTGCTGGTGCGGCTTCGCCGAAAGCTCGACGCTGCCCACGTAGTCGAGCATCTCCGGTTCGAACGCGAGCGAGGCAAAGTCGCAGACGCGGCGTAGCTCGCGCTCCGGGTGCTCGACGAGCGCCTCGTAGCGGATCTCGAGGTAGCGCTGCTCGCCAACCCGTCTTCCCAGGGCGCGCGCGGCTCGTACCTCGCTCGACCATTGGCAGGCGAAGTCGGCCGGGGTGCGGGGATGGCCCCAGCTGCGCGTCACGACCCCCTCCGGCATGGCGAGGAAGGAGACGGCGGCGTCACGGCCGTCGCGGATCAGGTGGACAAAGAGAGCATTCGGGAACAGCCGCCCGAGCAGGGCGAGATACCGCATGTACAGGGGCGTCTTGTCGCCCCACCGGCGCTTCCCAACCCGCCCGGCGTACGCCTCGAAGACGGCCGCGATCGCCTCTCCGGTCGTCATCCCGGGACGCAGCCGGTCCGCGACGGCCGAGACCGGAAGCTCCCACTCGGCGAGCGTCGGCAGCCGGCGGACGTCCTCGAGGAACTCGTCGAGCTTCGGTCGCTTGCCGTGCCGGTGGGCGAGCTGCGGGACGAAGTACGACTCGTCGGGAACGGCGAGCTGCGAGTTGCGATCGAGCATCACACGGAGAAGCGTGGTCCCCGACCGCCGCACGCCGAGGACGAGCAGCGGGCGGTCGCTCACGGGGGAGCGGCGAGCGTCACGACGACCGTCGCGGGAGGGCGCGACAGGTTGCCGGCGAGGTCGCGTGCCCGGATCGACAGGCGGTAGCGGCCCGCGGGAAGCGGCTTCCCTCCGATCCCTCCGAACCAGCGAAGCTGGCCTTGCCGCCGGACGATCCGCCCGCGCGCGACCCGTCGGCCGCGGACGAACGCCAGCACCCGCGCCTTCTCGCTCACGTGGTAGCGGACAAGCACCAGGCGCGGACGACGGTGCACGGCGAGGAGCGCAAGCGCGGGAGGCGTCGTGTCGACGCGGACGCCGCGGGCAATCGTGATCGTCCGATCCCGCGCGGCGAGCCGAACCCGGACCCTGTACGTTCCATCGGCGACCAGCGCTCCCGCCGCGTCGCGCCCGTTCCACGTCAGGTGGACGACTCCCGCCGAGCGCGACGTGTCCCGCAGGAGCGTGCGCACGCGCTCGCCGTTCTCGCGGACGACGGTGACCGTGACGCGATCCGGTCTGCGCAGGCGGAACCGGATCCGCGCCTCGTCCTCCGGACAGCGGCAGACGGGTGAGAAAACCGCGTCGAGTCGGGGGCCCGTGATCGGCGGCGCGCGCAGCTTGAGCCGCTCGAAGAGGGCGAAGGCGCCCGCGCTCCCCGCGAGCAGCGCGACGACGAGCAGGGTGGGGAAGAGCCGGACGGACGCGCGCGGCGACCCGGACGCGAGCGGAAGCGAACGCTCCTCGGCGCTCACGCCGTCTCGAAGCTACGCACGAGCACGAACGGCTCGGCGTACTCGCAACCAACCGTCGCCCCGAAGAACGCTGCGTGCGCCTCGAGCGCTCGCGTGCTTCGCGGATGCGGATACGGGCGCTGCTCCGTCTCGAAGCACGCGAACGCGTCGAGCTTCCGCACGAGCGTGTCGGTGATGTCGACGAACCAGTTCGGCACGAACCAGTTGGTGGCGGCGGGCGTCCACTCGGTGCTCGAGGTCGGCGCGTAGGTCAGGATCCGGCGTGCCGGCTGGTCCGGTGCCGGGCGCGTCGCAACCGCGACCGAGTCGAAGAGCATCCGGTGGTCGCGGTTGACGTCGGGATGCGCCGTGTAGACGATCTCGGGCCGCTGGGCCCGGACGTGCTCCTCGACGACGCGGTTGATCTCGACGTGGGGCAGCGTGTCGAGCCGCATGTCGGGGAGGTCGAGGTGAACGTACTCGCCGACTCCGAGCGTCTCCGCGGCGGCGCGCGCCTCCCGGTTCTTCTGCTCACGCCGGGCGGCGTCGCCCGGGTACTGCGTCGAGCTCCCGTCCGTGACGCAGACGACGCGAACGGCGTCGCCCCGCAGGGCGTGCCGCGCGATCGTGCCGCCCATGCCGAGCACGTCGTCGTCGGGGTGGGCGGCGAAGACGAGGATGCGCATCGCGCTCCTACCCGAGCTTCGTCCCGACCCGCAGGCGATCGCCGACGGCCGCGCCCGCGATCGCCCCCGCGCCCTCGAGCTCGACCTCCTCGAGCAGGAGCGCATCCTCGCCGCAGGCGACGACGACGCCCTCCCCGCGCCGCTCGACGACCGTTCCGGGGGGTTCCCCGCCGTCGAGCACGACGTGCCGAGCCTCCCAGACGACGAGCTTCTCGTCGCCGACGTACGTGAACGCGCCGGGATACGGACGCGTCTGCGCGCGCACCCAGTCGTCGAGGTAGCGCCCGCGCGTCTCCCAGTCGATGATCCCGTCGCCGGGCGTTCGCCGCGGCCAGGCGCTCGCGCGGCGAGGGTCCTGCGGGAGTCGGGGGGCGGTGCCGGCGATCAGCTGCGGAAGGCACGTCCGGATCAGCTCCACGTGCGCGTCCGCGGCCTTCTCGAAGAGCGTCGTCGCCGTCTCATTCCCGGCGATCGCGATCTCCAGCTGGCCGACGATCGGGCCGGAATCAGCGGTCGCGTCGACGATCTCGAACAGCGTCACCCCGGTCTTCGCGAGCCCGGTCAGGATCGCCCACGGGATCGGTGCGCGCCCCCGGTGGCGCGGCAGCAGCGTCGGGTGCATACCGAAGACGCCCGTCCGGGCGAGGGCGATGAACGGCTCACGGACGAGCTGCGACCAGCCGACGACGAAGATGAGGTCGGGCTCGAGCGCGCTTACCGCCCCGAGCGTCTCGTCCGCGTTCACGTCCGCCGTCTCGACGAGCGTCGCCCCCACCCGCTCCGCCACGTCGTCGAAACGGCACTGTCCCGAGCGGTTCGCGTCGACGGGCCCGGGGAGCGTCACGATCCCGACCACGTCGCCGCCGACTGCGGCGCTCGCCTCGAGACAGCGGTGCCCGACGACATCGAAGCTGACCCAGACGAGCCGCATGCGTCGGCGCTACCCGCCGCCGCTGACGCGCTGCGCCTCCGCGAGCGGCTCCAAGGTCCCGTCGCCGGCCTCGACGAGGCAGATGTCCGAGAGGAAGCGCGTCATGACGATCCCCGCTCGAAAGTCGCCGACGCGGGGCGCCGGGTGCTCGCCGTTCGCGAGCGCCAGCGCGAGCTCGGGGTAGCGGCCCCCCGCCGCCTGCGGGAGCGGAAAGGCACCCCCGAAGCGCGGGTTCACGTCCGTGAGCATGTGGCCCCCGCCGGGACGGCGAAAGCACTGAATCGTGGCGGGGCCGCGGAGCGGCAGCGCCTCGCTCACGCGCCGGCCGAGCTCGATCAGCTCGGGATCGTCGATCGTCATCCCCTTGATCGACTCACCGCCTTTCGACTCGAGCATCGTGCGCGGGATCGCGTTGAGACAGCGGCCGTCCCAGTCGCAGAAGACGTCGATCGAGAACTCCTCGCCGAGGCAGCGGGCCTGCACGATCGACTCGACCCAGGTGTAGTCGAGGAAGAAGTCGAGCGCCCGCCTGTCGTCCGCCCGGTAGATGTGACGGCTTCCGTACCCCATCCGCGCCTTCACGAGAACCGGGAAGGGCAGCTCCGGGGGCAGCTCGTCCGGCAGCCAGGTCTGCGGCGACTCGATCCCGAGCTCCTCGAACGTGCGGTGCGCGAGGTACTTGTCGCTCGTGCGCAGCACGACGTCGTGCTCGGGGAGGAGGACGGCAGCGCTGAGCTCCTCCCGCCGCTCCGAGACAACGCTCTGGTCGATGTCGGTTACCGGAACGACGAGGTCGACGGAGTGGGCGGCGACGATGTCGCGCAGGGCGGGGATGTAGCGGGGGTCGTCCTTCGGGGGGACGAGCGCGTAGGAATCGGCGCTGTAGAGCGCCGGGGCGAGCGTGCTCGTGTCGGCGGCGATCGTCGTCGCGCCGGCGCGCCGAAAGGCGGTGACGATGTCGACCCGCATACCGACGCACGTGAACAGGACGACGGTCACCAGGCGAGAGCTTAGACGGGCGCCGGGAGGCCGTTGGCGCCCGTAACCTCCTAGATCGCCGGGCCTTGCGGCCCCGGCGTTCGCCAGCCTCCGGTCTCGCCCTTGTACGTCCCCGTCATGAGCGCGAGGGGCGTCCGGGCGAGGATCTTGGCGTCGAGCCAGAGGGAGCGATGGTCGATGTACCAGACGTCGAGCTCGATGCGCTGGTCCCACGGCAGGCGCGTGCGGCCGTTGACCTGCGCCCAGCCCGTCAGCCCCGGCTTGACCTCGAGCCGGCGACGCTGCTGCGGGCTGTACTGCGCGACCTGGTAGGCGAGCGTCGGGCGCGGCCCGATCATCGCCATGTCGCCGCGAAGGACGTTCCAGAGCTGCGGCAGCTCGTCGAGCGACAAGCGACGCAGGACGCGGCCCGCCCGCGTGATCCGAGGGTCGCCGCGGTTGACGGCCCAGCCGGCGCCCTGTCGCTCCGCTCCGACGACCATCGTTCGCAGCTTCAGGAGCTCGAACTCGACGCCGTCCTTCCCGACCCGCCGCTGGCGGTAGAGGACCGGCCCGCCGTCCTCGAGCTTGATCGCAAGCGCGGAGAGTGCGAGCAGCGGGCTCGTAAGGGCGAGACCGGCGGCCGCCGCGGCGATGTCGAAGGCGCGCCCCATGCCGCGAAGCGTAGTGCCGGCGCCGGCGCTGTTCGCGCGTCTACAGCTGGAACTCGCCGCGCGCGACGATCACCGCCGAGCCGCCGACCTCGATGCGCTCGACCCGGTTCGCCGAGCCTTCGGCGCGCGCATAGAGCGTCGAGGGGCGCCCGATCTCCGCCCCCTGACCGATCTCGATCTCGTCGCCGAACGCGATCCGCCCGTGCCGGGCGAGATGGAGGGCGAGCGGCCCGGCTGCGGAACCGGTCGCGGGATCCTCGACAACGCCGCCTGCGGGCGCGAACATCCGCGTCTTCCAGCGCTTGCCGTCGCCCCCGAAGCAGTTGACGCCGAGGACCGCGGGGAGGGCCGAAAGCCGGGTGACGTCAGGGGCGAGCGCCGCGACCTCCTCGCGCGACGAAAGGCAGACGTAGACGTGCCGGATCCCGTTGTCGTACAGCTCGACGGGTAGCTCGGACCGAGCGACGCCGAGCGCGGCGAGGAGCTCGTCCGGCTCGTCGTACGGCTCGACCGTCGGCAGCGGCTGCTGCATCCGCCCGAAGACGATCCGCGCCCCCTCGCGCTCGAGCCGAACGGGGACGATTCCGCGACCCGTCTCGAGCCGGATTTCCACCCGCTGCAGCGGCCCGCCGAGCACGAACGCGGTGCCGAGCGTCGGGTGCCCGGCGAAGGGCACCTCGACGGCCGGCGTGAAGATGCGCATGCGTGCGTCGCCTCCGCGCTCTGGCGGGAGCACGAAGACCGTCTCCGAGAAGTTCATCTCCCGCGCGAGCGCCTGCATCTGCGCGTCGTCGAGCTCGCGCGCATCGGTAAAGACCGCGAGCTGGTTGCCCGCAAGCGGCCGGTCGGTGAAGACGTCGCAGACGACGTAGCGGTGCCGCGGCACGCGCTGAGTAAAGCACCACGGGCAAGAGGCATACGCTTCGTCCGGTCGACGAGGAGGAGACATGAACCTATTCCGGCTCGACGGGAAGCGCGCGCTCATCACCGGTGGCAGCATCGGGATCGGACTCGGAATCGCCAAGGGCTTCGCACAAGCCGGGGCCGACGTGGTGCTCGTTGCGCGTTCGCAAACGGAGCTCGACGACGCCGCAGCCGCCGCTCGAGCAGCCGGGCACGACGTCGCGACGAGCAGCTTCGACCTGCTCGAAACGGACGCGATCGCCGATTGGTACGAACAGCTCGTCCGCGAGAGCGGGCCGTTCGACGTCCTCGTGAACGACGCCGGCGTGGTCGAGCACGGCCCGGCCGAGCAGATGCCCCTCGCCGACTTCGAGCGCGTGCTGCGACTCAACCTCGTCGCCTGCTTCGCGCTCGCGCAGGCGTTCGCGCGCGAGCGGATTGCGGCGAACGCGTCGGGGAAGATCATCAACGTCGCGTCGGTCGCGGGCCTCGAGGTCTCCCGATACCCAGCTGCTCCCTACCCCGCGTCCAAGGGAGCGCTGATCCAGCTCACCAAGGACCTCGCGACCGAGTGGGCCGCGAAGGGGATCCACGTGAACGCGCTCGCACCCGGCTGGGTCCGAACGCCGATGACGAAGCCGGCGGCCGACGACCCCGCCTTCAACGACTGGCTCCGGCAGCGCGTTCCGCTCGGGCGGTGGGGCGAGCCCGAGGACATGGTCGGCCCTGCGCTCCTCCTCGCGACCGCCGCGGGCGATTTCCTAACGGGCTCCGTCCTCGTCGCCGACGCCGGGCTGACGGCCGTCATGTAAGCGCCGTTGACCTGGTGACGGCCCCCTGGTTACATCCGCGCGCATGCCGC
>JALZFG010000006.1 GCA_030861645.1 Actinomycetota bacterium | reverse complement strand
GAAAGCGGGCGCGCGCGCGTGCGGCGAGCGCCTCGGCCGGAAGCGCCCGCGCGTGCGTCGAGCTCGTGGCCACGAACGTCTCGCCGAGCGCGCACAACGCCGCCACCATTCCGTCGACGTCCTTGTCGTCGAGGACCGACGCGACGAGGACGTAGCGACGGGTGGGCACCCGCGCGAGGAGGTGGCCGACCGCGGCGAGGTTGTGCGCGCCGTCCCAGATCTCGAGCGGAGACTCTCCGCGACGCTCGAGCCGGCCCGGAACGCGAAGGCGCTCAGCCGGCGACGGATCCACAGCGTGACCGAGGAGTGACTCGCTCGCCGCGAGCGCGAGCGCGAGGTTGCTGCGGCCGGCGATCACCACCGCCGCAGCTCCGCCCGCGCGCGCCAGCGCCTCCCACTCGGGCTCGCCGAGCACGACGGTCGAGCCGGGCTGGACGACGGCGAGCTTCTCCGCCGCGATCGCGTCGCGCGTCTCGCCGAGCACCTGCGTGTGCTCGAGCGCGACGTTCGTTAAGACCTGCACCGGCGAGCGGAGGACGTTCGTCGCGTCGAAGCGCCCGCCGAGGCCCGCCTCAACGACCGCGACCTCGACGCCGACGGCTGCGAACTCGGCGAGTGCCGCCGCCGTCAGCGCCTCGAACTGGGTCGCGCCGAGTTCCTCGGCGGGGGAGCGGATGCGCGCGATCGCGCGCTCGAAATCGGCCTCCTAGCCGCGGACGCGGATGCGCTCGCTCCAACCGGTGACGTGGGGCGAGGTGAAGGCGCCGACCTTCAGGCCCTCGCCCGCGAGCATCGCTTCGATCATGCGCGTCGTGGTCGTCTTCCCGTTCGTCCCGACCACGTGAATCGCCGGGTAGGCACGCTCCGGCCGGCCGAGCGCCGCGAGGAGCGCGCGGATCCGCTCGAGCCCGAACCGCTCGGGCCACGGGCTGAGCGACGCGATCCACCGCTCGCCGGGGCCGGCGAGCACTAGCGCGTTGTCGTCCGAGCCCACTCAGCCTCCGGATGCTCAGACGCGGCGCGTTTCTCAGCGAGAAGCGCTAGCCGAGGATCGCGGCGAGCTCGCGGCGGTACCTGGCGAGCTTCTCCCGCTCGCCCTCGACGACGTCCGGCGGCGCGTTCGCGACGAAGCGCTCGTTCGCGAGCATGCCCTCCGCGCGCGCGATCTCGTTGCGCATGCGCTCGACCTCCTCGGCGACGTTCCCCCCGTCGGCGCGCACGCGCTCCGGCTTGACGACCGCCACGAAGATCCGCTCCTGCTCGCCGTCGAGCGCGATGCGGACGCCGCTTCGGCGAAAGATCGCCGCCGCATCCTGGACGCGGTCGAGCGCGCCGGCCTCGTCCGCAAAGCGTCCGTCCGGCTCGGGCCAAGGCGCGACGATGAGCCGGGTCTCGCGCGCGGGGAGGCTCGACCAGATCTCCTCGGTCACGTGCGGCATCACGGGGTGCAGGTACACCAGTAGCCGCTCGAGCAGCGCGAGCGCGGTCGCCCGTGCATCGGCGTCGCCCTCGTAGAGACGGGGCTTGATCGCCTCGGCGTACCAGTCGCAGAACTCGTCGAAGGTCAGCCGGTACAGGCGGGTGATGACGGGTGCGAACTCGAAGGCGTGCAGGTGCTGCGTGATCGCCGCGTGCGCGTCGTCGAGCCGAGCGACGATCCAGCGCTCCTCGAGGCTCGCGGGCCGGGCGTCCGGGCTCGCGCCTTCCGTCGCGTTGAGGATGAGGCGCGACACGTTCCAGAGCTTGTTCGCGAGCTTGCGGCCCTCCTCGATCGGCCCTTCGAAGAAGCGGATGTCCTGGCTCGATGACATCTTCAGGAGCCCGTAGCGCGTCGCGTCCGCACCGAAGCGCTCCACGAGGTCGAGGGGATCGATTCCCGTCCCGAGACTCTTCGACATGCGTCGGCCGTCGGGCGCGTTGATCGTCGAGTGGATATTGATGCTGTGGAACGGGATCGCGCCCATCAGCTCGAGTCCCGCCATGACCATCCGCGCCTCCCAAAGGAAGATGATGCCGCGGTCGGTGGAGCTGACGTCGTTCGGGTACCAGCGCTCGAGCTCGGGGGACTCGTCGGGCCAGCCGAGCGTCGCGAACGGCCACAGCGCGGACGAGAACCAGGTATCGAGCACGTCCTCGTCCTGCGTGAGCTCGCGCGTGCCGCACTCGGAGCACGCCTGGGGCTGCGACTCGGCGACGGTTAGGTGGCCGTCGGGGCAGTACCAGACTGGAATGCGGTGTCCCCACCAGAGCTGGCGTGAGACGCACCAGGGACGGATCTGCTCCATCCAGTCGAGGTAGACCTTCGTGTAGCGCTCCGGGAAGAAACGGACCGTGCCCTCGCGCACGACGCGGATCGCGGGCTCGGCGAGCTCCTTCATCTCGCACCACCACTGAAGCGTGATCAGCGGCTCCACGCGCGAGCCGCAGCGGTCGCAGCGGGCGACGGCGTGGCGGTACGGCTCGCGCCGCTCGATCAGCCCGCGCTCCTCGAGCTGCGCGACGATTCGCTCGCCGGCCTCCCGCTGAGTGAGCCCGGCGAACTCGCCCGCCTCCTCGTTCATCCGCCCGTCGAGGCCGATAACCGTTAGCTCGGGCAGGCCGTGATCACGCCCGATCTCGAAGTCGGTCGCGTCGTGGCCCGGGGTGATCTTGACCGCGCCCGTTCCGAAGTCCGGGTCGACGCGCTCGTCGGCGATGATCGGCACGCGCCGCTCCACGATCGGCACGACGGCCTCCCGGCCGACGAGGCCGCGATAGCGATCGTCGTTCGGATCGACCGCGACGGCGACGTCGGCGAGCATCGTCGGCGGTCGCACGGTCGCGATCGCGATCGCGCTGGACCCATCCGCGAGCGGGTAGCGGATCGTCGTCAGCGTGTCGTCCTCCTCGACGTGGTCGACCTCGAGGTCGGAGATCGCGCTCGCGCATCTCGGGCACCAGTTGACGATGCGGTTGTCGCGATACAGGAACCCGCGCCCGTAAAGGTGGACGAAGAAGCGCATCACCGCGCGCACGTAGTCGTCGTCCATCGTGAACCGCTCACGGCGGTAGTCGAGCGATGCCCCGAGGCGGCGCAGCTGGCCCATGATCACTCCGCCGTAGTGCTCCAGCCAGGCCCACGTGCGCTCGACGAACGCCTCGCGCCCGAGGTCTTGACGGGTCTTGCCCTCGCGCCCGAGCTCGCGCTCGACGACGTTCTGGGTCGCGATGCCGGCGTGGTCGTACCCCGGCTGCCAAAGGACGTTGAACCCGCACATGCGGCGCCACCGGATGAGCACGTCCTGGATCGCCGCGTTCAGCGCGTGGCCCATGTGCAGCTCGCCGGTGACGTTCGGCGGCGGCAGGGCGATCGCGAACGGCTCGCCTTCGCGGTCGGGCTCGCTTGCGTAGAGCCCTTCCTCCTCCCACGTGCGCTGCCAGCGCTCCTCGACGCCCCGCGGGTCGTACCGTGGCTCCATCATCCGATCGTAGCCACCTCCACGTGCAACCCAAACCGCTCGACCGGCCGGTCGACGTTCGCCGGCCGCGTGGGCCGTGGGGTGCGTTCACGCAGCGACTATGCGATCAGTATTGCGGACGCGGCCGGTTTCCGGCAAGGCCGTGCTCGGCGAGCACCGGAATCGACCGGATCCGGTGGTCGTCGAGATAGCGGGGAAGGATCCCCCGCGGGCGGCGCGACTTCGGGGTTCGGATCACCTCGTCCGGCGTCACGACGACGTCCACCCGGAAGTCGTGCTCCAGCTCGGGGAGCGGCTCGTCGCGGACCTGCAACGGATGGACGGTCGTGACGAGGAGCGTGGCGTCGTCGACGAGCCCCGCCTCGACGAGAAGGCCGAGCTCGAGATCCGAGTAGCCGCCGCCCTTCCCGATCCGGGCCCCGACGGGGTTGACGGCCACGGATCCGCACACGATGAGGTCAATGCGCTCCATCGCCTCGACCGCTACCGGCTCGCCCTCCCTCATCGCGCCCCTGATCGTGGCCTCGCCGCGGAGGCGGACGAAAGGCTTCGCCGCGCGCAGGCGTGGCACGGCCATGTACACGTTCTTCCCCTCGGCGAGCGCCCGCCGTCGCACCGGCAGCTGCGGCGCGTCCGGGTTTGCCTTCACCACGCGTGCCGCCCG
>JALZFG010000458.1 GCA_030861645.1 Actinomycetota bacterium | reverse complement strand
ATCCAGATCGGGGACGCGGACAACCCGCGCCCCGACCGGCCGAGCGAGCTGAACGTCGGCAACGAGATCCTCGACAACTCCATCTACGACGCCCCACGCGAATACCACGGAGGCGTCGCTATCTGGGCGGCCTACACCCAGGACCTGACGATCGCGCACAACCGCATCGAGCGCGTCCCGTACACCGGAATCTCGATCGGCTGGGGCCACGGCCTCGACCCCTCGGTCGTGCCGAACGCATCCGCGCGCAACCGCGTCGTCGGAAATCTCGTCGTCGACGCCGTCCAGCGCCTGGCCGACGGCGGAGGCATCTACGTCTCGGGCCCGCAGGGGCCCTCGCCGAACGACGGGCTCCTGATCGAGGGGAACGTCATCCGTGACCTGCGCCAGTCGGACGTTCACTACTCGGTCTACCTCGATGCAGGAAGCAGGTTCATCGCCCTCCGGCGGAACGTTCTCCTCAACGACAGCGGGAGCGATCTCGGCGGCTGCCTGCCGTTCGGCGACTTCGCGGTCGAGGAGAACTTCTGGCTGCACCCGCAGCCTTCGTGGCCGTGCGGCCCTCCGGGGGGCGCGACGAGCTTCCGCGCGAACACCGTCGTCGCCAGCCTCGCGGAGGCGCCTCGCGAGATCGTCGAGGGCGCGGGCCCTCGGCCGCCCTACCGCAGGCTCCTCGAGAAACCCATCCCCTAAGCGCCAGAAGCGGCACGGCGAGCGTGGTTGAGTCGCGCCGACCGAGGGAGTCGTGCGCCGTCGACACGTGGGAATATCCGCGCGCGCTCCCGCGTTTTCATGCTTGGAACCGGGCAAAGCGAACCTTGGCCCCTCCTGGGAGCTGCGCCCGGTTCGCCCTTCTGCACCCGATCGCGGCGGTCGGGTCGGCGCCGCCAAGTTCCTCGTCCCGCCTCGCGGCGGCTGCCGTCCGCGGCGGGGCGCCCGCCCGGGCAGGGAGCGCGTCTATCCCCCGTTTGGTCTTCGATGAGCGAGGGGCGCTTCAGGCGGAAGCGAGGATGTGAGAGAATGCCTCGCCCCCTTGGGAGGGAGCCGCTGCGGCGGGTTCCCTCCCTTTCTTTGGCTGTCGCCCGCACCGGCGATGCACGCGGCGACGGTGGACTCCAGGAGCATCGCCCGGCGGACCGGAGGTGGTCGGTCCCGCTCGACGACCTCGCGCTGCGCTCGCATGCCTGCAGGCGTCGTCCGCGCCCCGTCGGTCAACAGCGCACGCGAGGTCCGGGGCGTGACCGGGACCATGCGCTGTCGTCACAGGAAGCCGCGTTGGTGGGCCGCCGCGACCGCTTGCGCCCGCCGCTGCACGCCGAGCTTCGAGAACGTCCGGCCGAGCAGCGTCTTCACGGTCTCGACGCCGATGCCGAGCTCCTTCGCGATCTCGTGGTTCGTCGCGCCCCCGGCGACGAGCGTCAGGACCTCGCGCTCGCGCGGGCTCAGCGCGGCGCGACCGGGATCGCGACGAGGATGCCGAGCGTCGAACGCCGGGCGGCCGGAGAGGACTGCGCGAAGCGCCTCGAACAGCTCGACCGGGTTCCCCGTCTTGAGAACGCTCCCGTGGGCGCCGGCGTCGCGGGCCGCCTCGTTGAAGCCGCGCTCCTGATTCGCCGTCATGAGGACCGCCGGCGCGGTCACCCGACGGCGCCGGAGCTCGCGGACGAGCTCCGTTCCCCGATGATCGGGAAGGTAGTAGTCGACGAGGAGGAGATCCGGCTCGACCGCGTCGAGCAGCTCGAGCGCCTCGGCCGCGCTCGCGGCCTCGGCGGCGATGCGGAACTCGGACGTGCGGAGCGAGAGCCGAATCCAGCTTCGAACCATCGCGTCGTTCTCGACCAGCAAGAGGTCGACGTCGGGACCGCTGTGACCGGGCTCGGAGCCGAGGACGTTCGTGGCGGCCGGAAGTGCTTCCCGCGCGCGCTTGCGCTCTTGCTGCTGGCGAGGCCGCGGTCGCGCAGCGGCGTCGGCCACGATCAGCTTCCGCCCTCTCGGCCGAGGACGCGAACCGCCGGGATCGCCGCAGTCGCCGGCATTCCGGCCGATTATGCCGCACGACCCCCAAGCGCGGGACTCGAACGTGCGTCGGCCACCCCGTCTGGGGGTGACTCGAGAGAGCAGGCCCGCTCCTCGGTCTGTCGCCGCCGCCCTCTCTGAGGATTCGAGGCGGCCGGCCTGATCGTCGGTCCGCCTGCTCTTGTCGTCGTCCACGCTACCCGCTACCCTGAGCAAAAGGAGGAGAAAAGGGAGCGGAAGAAAGGGGGGAAAGAGCGGTCGTCCGAAGAAGGGGGCAAAGCATGAAGGGGGCAAGAGGATGAATCGGAAGGTTTCTCTGACGGTCGGCGTTGTGCTTGCCGTCATTTCCTTGGCGTTGGCGGTACCCGCTTCCGGCCAGGACGAGACGGGATACCTCGAGATCTGCAAGGTCGGGCTCGACGCCGGCACCCTCGGCAGGGATTTCAGCTTCGCACTCGGCGCTCAGACCTTCACGGTGCGTGCCGGTACCGCGCAGAACCCGTTCTGCACGGCAGCGATCCCGCTCACGCCCGGCACGAACGTCACCGTGACGGAGGCGGCGCAATCCGGGGTCCGGCTGGTGGAGTGCCACACGGTCCCGGAGAACCGTCTCGTGAGCTTCGACGGCGCTACGCGGAGTGCGACGGTCAGGATCGTGTCCGGAGGAATCGCGCAGATGACGATCCTGATCTGCTCTAACACCTCCGTCTTGGCGGCGCAGATGCAATCGTTTAGCGCAACGAGCTACGGGAGAGCGGTCGTCCTCCGCTGGCGGACGGGGTCGGAGTTCGCCGCGCTCGGATTCAACGTGTACCGGCAGGCGCGGGGCGCGAAGCGCGTGAAGCTCAACCGCTCGCTCATTCCGGCGGCTGGGCTCGCCGGAGGCGCGGCCAGCTCGAGCGAGTATTCGTTCCGCACGAAGCTCCCCGCCAGGGCGGCCTCGGCGCGCTACTTCCTGCAGGAAGTCGACGCGGACGGCGCGCGGACGTGGTACGGCCCCGTGCGCGCGGTCGCCGGAACCTAAGACCTCGCGTTAGGCAAGAGTCGGTGCGGTTCTCCCCACTGAGGATCGCGCCGGCTCTTGCGCTCGTTCTCGCGGTCGGCGCCGTTTTCGTCGCCCCCGCGCACGCGAGCGATCCTCGGAGGCTCGAGCAGCAGTGGTTGCTGGCCTCCAGGCCTGGAGTGAAGATCCGCGTGCGGGAGGCGGGTTGGTATCGCGTCGCGCGTCCTCGTCTCCTTGCGGCCGGCCTCGATCCCCGCGCACCCTCGTCCGCGCTGCGGCTCTTCGCGGACGGCCGCGAGGTCCCGTTCCTCGTGCGGCGAGACGGCGCGATCGAGTTCTACGGCTTCGCGCGCGAGCTGCCCGCCACGAACACGCGCACCTACTGGCTCGTCACGGGCGACCCGGGAGGCCGGCGAATTCGCGTGACGCGCGGCGGGCTCCGCCGCGCGCCACTCGCGCCGTCCTTCGTGGACCACATCGAGCGAAAGGGGCGGGCTCTCTACCAAGCGATCAAGAACGGCCCCGTGGACAACTTCTTCGCCGGGACGATTACGACGAAGTCGCTCACTCAAGCGCTCACCGTTCCGGCGATCGACCGGGCGCGGGTCCGTGCGCTGCTCGAGATCTCCATCCAGGGGTTCAGTGCCGGGGAGCACCAGACGAGGATCGACCTGAACGGGGTCGAGATCGGTCGCGCGCGCTTCGCCGGCCGCGCCCGCGTGCTCATCCGCGTCCGCGTGGCGCCGCAACGCATCGTGCAGGGGCGAAACGTCGTCAAGCTGACGGCGGTCGGAGGCGACACCGACGTCTCGCTGCTCGAGCGGATCGAGCTCACGTACGCGCGGCGTTTCCGCGCGACGCGCGACGAGCTGACGTTCTCGCTCCCGGCCGGCCGCCGCGCCGTCGTCAGCGGCTTCAGCTCGCGCAGGGTGCGCGTCGCCGATATCACGAGTCCGGATGCCCCCCGGCTCGTCCGGGCCGCCGTGCGGCGGGGCGCGCGCGGGTCCTTCGTCACCGTTCCTGCGGCGCGCAAAGCTCGCCGTCTGCTCGCGTTCTCGGAGCACGCGCTCCGGCGGCCGACGGCAGTCGTCGCCGAGCGTCCGTCCACGTGGCATCGCAGCGACAACGGCGCCGATCTCATCATCATCAGCCACCGCGACTTCCTCTCGAGCCTCGAGCCGCTTCGGGCGCTTCGCGAGCAGCAGGGCCTGAAGGTGGCGCTCGTCGACGTCGAGGACCTCTACGACGAGTTCGCCTACGGCGTGCACGGCCCGAGCGCCATCCGGGCGTTTCTCGCCCGGGCAGCGGTCTCCTGGCAGCCGCGGCCGCGGTTCGTCCTCCTCGTCGGCGACGCCTCCTACGACCCCGCGAACTACCTCGGGAAGGGCGAGCAGGATTTCGTGCCGACGAAGATCATCGAGGCGGCGTTGATCGAAGCTCCCTCCGACGACTGGTTCGTCGACTTCGACGGAAACGGTGTGCCCGAGCTCGCCATCGGTCGGCTTCCCGTCCAGACGCCCGCGCAGGCGACCGCTGCCGTCGCGAAGATCGTCGGCTACGAGAGCGGGCCGGCGCCCGCGGACTCGAGGGCACTCCTCGTCGCGGACGTAGGCTTCGAACCGGCGAGCAGCGAGCTCAAGGCGACGTTTCCCGCCAGCACGGCCGTCGAGACGAGCTTCGTGAGCGAGGCTCCGAGCGCCGACGCGTTTCGGGCGCGACTCTTGGCGTCGCTGAATTCGAGTCCGACCGTCGTCTCGTACATCGGACATGGCGCGGTGCAGTTCTGGGGGGCGAAAGAGGTCTTCGGCGTCAACGACGTGCCGGCACTGAGCAACGCTCGCCCCTCCATCTTCGTGATGACGACGTGTCTGAACGGTCTCTTCCACGACCCAGGTAACGAAAGCCTCGGCGAGCGGCTGGTCGAGACCGAGCGGGGCGGAGCCGTCGCCGTCTGGGCCTCGTCGGCGCTCAGCTCGGCCGCGGAGGAGATCGCGCTCGGCGGCGAATTCTTCCGCGTACTCTTCAGCGACCCGACGTTAAGGCTGGGGGAGGTGGTGGTGCGGACGAAAGCGAACGTCCCGTACGATGACGCGCGCCGGACGGCGATTCTCTTGGGTGATCCGTCGACGCGAGTACGCTAAGATACTTCGATTGGGGAGGCGACCGAAGGAGCTTCGATGACCGAGGAGACGACGAAGACTCCGCAGGCCGAGAGGCCGGAGCCGAAGAAGGAGTACACGACGCCCGAGCTCGTCCGGTACGGGTCGATCGAGGAGCTGACTCAGGGCGCGAAGACTGCGGTGCCGGGCGACGCGACGAGCGTCGCGCCGTAGCGCAAGCGGTAGCAGAGTATTTCGGGC
>JALZFG010000439.1 GCA_030861645.1 Actinomycetota bacterium | reverse complement strand
GCTCCGGGTCGGCGCCGCCGTCGGCGTCGGGCCGGACGCGCGCGAGCGGGCGCAGGCGCTCGTTGCCGCCGGCGTCGACGTCCTCGTCGTCGATACCGCCCATGCGCACGCGCGAGGCGTGCTCGAGATGGTCCGGCGCCTGAAAGAGGAGCTGCCCGTCGACGTCGTCGCCGGCAACATCTCGACGGGCGAGGCGGCTCGCGCGCTCATCGAGGCCGGCGCCGATGCCGTGAAGTGCGGACAGGGACCGGGGTCGGCATGCACAACGCGAGTCGTCGCGGGCGTCGGCGTACCGCAGATCACGGCCGTCTACGATTGCGCGCGCGTCGCTGCCGAGCACGGAGTTCCGGTCATCGCCGACGGGGGGATCGCGTCCTCCGGCGACGTGGCGAAGGCGCTCGCCGCCGGCGCCGACGTCGTCATGCTCGGGTCGGTGCTCGCGGGGACGGACGAGGCCCCGGGCGAGGTCGTCGTCTCCCAGGGCGCGCGGTTCAAGGAGTACCGCGGCATGGGCTCGCTCGGCGCGATGAGGGCGCGTGGGTTCTCTCAGGATCGCTACTTCCAGGGCGACGTCGAGGACTCGGACAAGCTCGTGCCGGAGGGCATCGAAGGGCGCGTCCCCTACAAGGGCCCGCTTCGCCACGTCCTCCAGCAGCTGATCGGGGGTGTTCGACAGGCGATGGGCTACTGCGGAGCCCCGACGCTGGACGCGCTCAAGGAGACGCGCTTCGTGCAAATCACCGGCGCCGGGCTTCGCGAGAGCCACCCGCACAACGTCGCGATCACGAAGGAAGCGCCGAACTACACTCGTGCCTGAGGCTGAGGGCGTCCCGCGCGCGGCGGGCGAAGCGACCGCGCGGCCGCCCCTCCAGGAACGGCGACCCGCGGAGGGGCGGGCGAGCCCGAGTGGCGACGCGGATGGGGCCGGCCCCGTTCTCGTCCTCGATCTCGGCGGTCAGTATTCGCAGCTGATCGCGCGGCGCGTCCGGGAGTGTCGCGTCTACTCGGAGCTCGTGCCGCACGGCGTCTCCGCTGACGAGGTTCGCAGCCACGGCCCGCGGGCGCTCATCCTGAGCGGAGGACCGGCCTCGGTTTACGCGGACGACGCGCCGCGGGTCGACCCGCGGGTGTTCGACCTCGGCGTGCCGGCACTTGGGATCTGTTACGGGATGCAGCTGATGGCGCAGGAGCTGGGCGGCAAGGTCGAGCGGACGGGGGTCTCGGAGTTCGGCCGGACGGAGCTGCGCGCCGAGGACGGCGTGTTGTTTCGCGGCCTTCCGCGCGAACAGCCGGTTTGGATGAGTCATCGCGACTCGGTGATCGCCCCGCCCGCAGGCTCGACTGTCGTCGCCGCATCGACCTCAACGCCGATCGCCGCATTCGAGCATCGCGACCGCGCCCTCTACGGCGTCCAGTTCCACCCCGAGGTCGTCCACACGCCGCACGGAACCGACGTCTTGAAGAACTTCCTCTACGAGGTCGCCCACGCGCCCCCCGCGTGGACCCCGGCGACGGTGATCGAGGAGCAGGTCGGCAGAATCCGCGCGCAGGTCGGAGACGAGCGCGTCCTGTGCGCGCTCTCCGGCGGCGTCGACTCCGCGGTCGCGGCGCTCCTCGTGCACAAGGCGGTCGGCGATCAGCTCACGTGTGTCTTCGTCGATCACGGGTTGCTGCGCAAGGACGAGGCGGCGCAGGTGGTCGCTGCGTTTCGCGACACCTTCCGCGTGCCGCTCGTCTTCGTCGACGCCGACGAGCGATTCCTGTCGCGGCTCGTCGGCGTGACGGATCCCGAGGAGAAGCGGCGGATCATCGGGGAGGAGTTCATCCGCGTCTTCGAAGAGCAGGCACGACGGCTCGGCCGTGTCCGCCACCTCGTGCAGGGCACGCTCTACTCGGACGTCATCGAGTCGGGCGGCGAGGCGGGCGTGGCCGCGAGGATCAAGTCGCACCACAACGTCGGCGGGCTGCCCGGAGAGATGGAGATGGCGCTCGTCGAGCCGCTGCGGCTGCTGTTCAAGGACGAGGTGCGCCGCGTCGGCGAGGAGCTCGGCCTCCCGGACACGATCGTCCGCCGCCAACCGTTCCCGGGGCCCGGCCTCGCCATCCGGATCATCGGCGAGGTCACGCCCGAGCGGCTCGAGACCCTGCGCGAGGCGGACGCGATCCTGCAGGAGGAGGTGCGGCGGGCAGACCTCGACCGCGACCTGTGGCAGAGCTTCGCCGTCCTCCCCGCGATCCGCTCCGTCGGCGTCCAGGGCGACGAGCGGACGTACGCGTACCCGATCATCATCCGGGCGGTGACGTCCGAGGACGCGATGACGGCCGACTGGGCGCGTCTGCCGTACGACGTGCTCGAGACGATCTCGAGCCGGATCATCAACGAGATCCCTGCCGTCAACCGCGTCGCTCTCGACGTCTCCTCGAAGCCGCCGGCGACGATCGAGTGGGAATAACGCCGCGTGCGACCGCGCTCCCCGCATTTAGCAGACGTGCGGGGGTGTTGTTGACCGACGGATGCTGCGTCGGATGCTTCGCGCGCTTCGCACACTCGGCAGAAGGCTGCGCAGGCGTAGCTCGCTCGAACAAGGGCGTCCCGTTGAGAACGTCGACGCTGGCGCAGCGGCCGACCAGCAGCACAGCTGCGCGAAATCGGGGGTGAGCTCGTGTGCGCCTACTCGAGCGTCAGCCGCCCCCTGCGCGCGCAGGAGCGCCTCTTCGAGGCCACAGCAGCCACGTGGGCGAACGCTGCGGCGCAAGACGCGGTGAGAACCGGCGCGCGATCGGAACTCACGGCGAAGGGCGGCCGTGGAAGACGACCTCGCTGTCATCGCGCCGCGCGGGCCAGCCCTTCGCGCTTGCGACGCGCGCCACTCCTCGCGGCGCAGCCGGTCGTCAGCGCGCGCTGTCCGCCTCGAAGGTGACCGACGTGAGGCGGGCCTCGACCTCGCTTCCGTCCGGCTTTCTGCCGACTATGAAGTACTCCCGAAAACCGCGGCGGACGAGCTTTTCTGGGCGTGCCGGCACGAAGAAGGGTTTCGCGGGGTCCGGCTGATAGAAGAACGGGCCGGGAAGCGGGAGGTCGTTCTCGTGAAAGACCATGACGGTGAGGGTACCGCCTTGGGCTAAAGGGTCCCGTCGGGTTCTCCAGGCGACGGGGCGAGCGCAGCAGCTGGAGACGGGCTGCTTGAATGGCTGCATGGCGGCCGCGGTCGACGCGACGACGCTCCCCATCCGCCGCAACACGGCGCTCCTTTCGGCGGCGATGGCCGTCAACTCCGCGGTTCTCCAACTCATCGCAGCCGTCTCGTCGATCACGTTCGTCGCGGTCACGGGCATCGAAGGGCTGCTCGGCCTCGGTCCCGCGATCTTCCTCACGGCGCAGGCGCTGACCGCCCTGCCGGCAGGCCGGGCGATGGACGCCTTCGGGCGCATCCCCGTGATCGCGACGGGGTTCGCGCTCGGGACCGTGGGCTGCCTGCTGACGGCGGCCGGAGCCGCGGCGAGCTCGGCGGTGCTCGTCGTGGGCGGGTTCGCGCTCCTCGGCGCGTCCGGCGGGATCGCCCTCCTAATCCGCACAGCGGCCGGCGACATGTACCCGGAGCCCCGACGCGCGCGCGGAATCGCCCTCGTCCTCTTCGGGGCCGTGTTCGGAGCGATCCTTGGCCCCTCGGTCTTCACGCCCCTCTTCGCGGATCGCGAGCTCGAGGCCCGCGCGCTCGCGGTTCCGTGGCTCGCCGCGGCCGTGCTCCCGCTCGTCGCGCTCGCGCTCGTCCTCCTCGTCCGCCCGGATCCAAAGCGGATCGCCGAGCTCCTGCCGGACGAGCCGTCGGCGCCGGACGAGCCGGGAGCGCTGCTCGAGCTCGTCCGGCGGCCCCGCGTCGTCCCCGCGATGCTCGCGGCGATCGCGAGCCTTGCCGTCATGGTCGCGGTGATGAACCTCACCGGGTACGTCGTCGTCGACCACCATCACCATCACGAGCACTCCGTCTTCCCGATCATCGGCGCACACGTGCTCGGCATGTTCGCCTTCGTGCTCGTGATCGGCTCTCTGATCGACCGGGTTGGACGCGCCCCGGCCCTCGCGGCCGGGCTCGTCGTCATGGGTCTCTCCTGCCTGGGGTTGATCTGGTTCGCGGGCGTTCCCATGACCGCCTTCCTCCTCTTCGGGCTCGGCGTCGGGTGGAACCTCTCGTTCGTCGCCGCGACGGCGCAGCTCGCGGACGCGACGGCCCCCGGTGAGCGCGGGCGACTCCTCGGCCTCAACGACCTGCTGTCGAGCCTGACCGGCGCCGGGCTCGCGCTGCTCGGGGGGTTCGTGCTCAACGCGCTCGGCGTCGTGGCGCTCGCTGCCGGCGCGGCAGCGCTCGTGCTGCTTCCCCTGGTGTGGGTCGCGCGGCGCAGAGAGTTCCGCCGCGCCGTGCCGAAAACGGCCTGAGTCCGCTACAATCCGCATCCGGCGGACGGGCGTCCGCCGCTTTTGTGCTCAATGAAGACCTGGAATGCCAAGCCCGGAGAGCTCGAGCGCCGCTGGTTCGTCGTTGACGCCGACGGCAAGACGCTCGGCCGGCTGGCGGCGCGGATCGCCGACACGCTTCGCGGGAAGCGGAAGCCGCAGTACACGCCGCACGTCGACAGCGGTGACTTCGTCATCGTCGTCAACGCCGAGAAGATCGCCGTGACGGGCAAGAAGCTCGACGACAAGATCTACTACCGGCACTCGGGGTACCCGGGAGGGTTGAGGCAGCGGACGCTGCGCGAAGAGCTCGAGCGGCGTCCGACGGAGGTGCTGCGGCGGGCGGTGAAGGGGATGCTGCCCCGCAACCGCCTCGCGCGGGCTCAGATCCGCAAGCTGAAGATCTACGCGGGCCCGCACCACCCCCATGAAGCCCAGCGGCCCGAGCCGCTGAAGATCGAGGACTAGCTGACGATGGCGGAGCTTGCGCAATACCAGGGGACGGGAAAGCGGAAGACGTCGGTCGCACGCGTGATCCTCCGCCCCGGCGACGGCGCCACGTGGGTCAACGGACGGACGATCGAGGAGTACTTTCCGCGGGTTGCCCACCGGACGCTCGCGCTCGCCCCGTTCAAGGTCGCGGGAGTCGAGGGCACCTTCGACCTCCGGGTCCGCGTCGAGGGCGGCGGGCCGAGCGGCCAGGCAGGAGCCGTCCGGCACGGCGTCGCGCGGGCGCTCGTCGAGGCGGATCCGGAGCTCCGCCTGCCGCTCAAGCGCGCGGGGTTCCTGACGCGCGACGCGCGGATCGTCGAGCGGAAGAAGGCCGGCCTGCACAAGGCGCGTAAGGCGCCCCAGTTCAGCAAGCGCTGACAGCTCCGCTGTCGGCGCTTCAAAGGCGCGATCTCGATGCCGCGGCGCTATTTCGGCACCGACGGGGTCCGGGGCGTCGTCGGGGAGGACCTGACACCCGCGCTCGTCGAGCGCCTCGGGCGAGCGTTCGGAGCCTGGATGGGCTCCGCGGGCGGGCGCTCCGTGCTCGTCGGGCGCGACACGCGCGCGTCGGGGCCGGAGCTCGAGCGCGCCCTCGCGGCCGGTCTCTGCGCTGCCGGTCGCGACGTCGTGCTCGGCGGCGTCCTGCCGACGCCGGCGGTCGCGCTGCTCGCAGAGGATCACGCGGCCGTCGTCTCGGCGTCGCACAACCCGCCGGAGTACAACGGGCTCAAGCTCCTCGCGCCAGGCGGGCGCAAGCTGTCGGACGCCGAGGAAGCGGCGATCGAAGCCCGACTTGACGGACGGGGGACGGCAGAGGAGGGGACGGTACGAGCCGCGAATGGCCTCCACCAGCGGTACCTGGAGCTCGTCGTGCGCCGGTTCGGACGCGATCTGCGGGGCCTCCGCGTCGCGCTCGACTGCGCCAACGGCGCGATGAGCAGCATTGCCCCGGCGGCGTTCGAGCGCGTCGGCGCACGCGTGACCCCGCTCGCAGCGGAGCCGGACGGGACGAACATCAACGTCGGCTGCGGTGCGACGGATTTGTCGCTGCTGGCAGCGGCCGTGCGCGAAGGGAGCTTCGACATCGGCATCGCCTTCGACGGTGACGGCGATCGCATGCTCGCCGTCGACGCGAGCGGAACTCCGGTCGACGGCGATCAGATCCTCGCAATCCTCGCGCTCCACACCGGCGTCGCCGTCGTCGCGGTGACGACGCTGACGAACCTCGGCTTCCACGAGCTGATGGGGCGCCACGGTATCCGCGTCGTCACGACGGACGTGGGCGACCGCTACGTGCTCGAAGCGCTCACCCGCGAGGGCGGCGTGCTCGGGGGCGAGCAATCGGGCCACATCATCGACCTGCGCGGCCAGGTCACCGGAGATGGGCTTGCGGCGGCGCTCCTCCTCTGCGCTGCTCTCGAGGGCCGGTCGCTCGCCGAGGCGGCGGCGGTCATGCCGCGCTATCCGCAGGTCAAGGAGAACGTTCCGGCGACGCGAAAGGAGCTGTCAGCGGCGCTGCTGCGGGAGGTCGAGCGGATCAATGAGGAGCTCGGGGAAACGGGTCGCGCGGTCGTCCGGCCCTCCGGGACGGAACCCGTCGTGCGCGTCCTCGCGGAGGCGCGAACCCGCGAGAACGCGAGCGAAATCTGTGCTAGGATCGCGGCTCTCGTTCGACGAGAGCTCGGTTGAGTGATCCCCGACGCGGGGGACGCCTGGCCGAGCTCGTCGTTTTTCGGGAGACGTTCCGGACAGACCCCGAACGGAGCGGCCGCGAGCGCGGAGGAAGGAGCTTCAGCGTGTGCGGAATCATCGGATACGTCGGACAGCGAGCGTGTAGAACGCTCCTCCTCGAGGGACTCGAGCGCCTTGAGTACCGTGGCTACGACTCCGCGGGGATCGCGCTGCTCGAGGACGACGGCCTCGAGTACGTGCGTGCAGTCGGCAACCTGCAGAGGCTCAAGCAGGCGGCGCGATCGAACGGCTCCAGCTCGACGACGGGCCTCGGGCACACGCGCTGGGCGACCCACGGGCGAGTCGCGGAGGAGAACGCGCACCCGCTCACGGGCTGTCGCGACGATCGCCTCGCCGTCGTCTTGAACGGCATCGTCGAGAACTTCCGCGAGCTGAAGGAATCGCTCCGGGCCGAGGGCCATAGCTTCACCTCGGAGACCGACGCCGAGGTCGTCGCGCACCTCGTGGAGCGCGAGTACCACGGCGACCTCGTCGAGGCGGTCCGCGCCGCCTATCGGCAGCTCGAGGGGCACTTCGCGTTCGTCGTCATCCACGGCGACCACGGTGACCTGCTCGTCGGCGCGCGTCTGCAATGCCCGCTCGTCGTCGGAGTCGGCGAGGGCGAGATGTTCCTCGCCTCGTCGATCGCCGCCTTCCTGCGGCAGACGCGGCAGGTGCAGCTGATCGAGGACGGTGAGGTGGTCGCGATCACGCGCGACGGCGCGACGTTCTTCGACGTCGCGACCGGCGCGCGTGTCGAGCGCGACGTGGTCGAGGTCGACTGGGACGATGAGGGGGCCGAGCGGCAGGGCTACGAGACCTTCATGCTGAAGGAGATCTACGAGCAGCCCGACGCGGTTCGCGAGACGATCGGGGAGCGCGTCCGCCACGGTCGCCTCGAGCTCGAGGGGCTGGGGCTCTCCGACGAGCAGCTCGCCGAGCTCGAGCGGATCGTGATCGTCGCCTGTGGCACCGCCTACCACTCCGGCGTCGTCGCCCGCTACGTGACCGAGGAGTGGGCGCGGATTCCGGTGGAGCACGAGGTCGCGAGCGAATGGCGCTATCGCAACCCCATCATCGGCCCGCGGACGCTCGTGATCGGGATCTCGCAGTCCGGCGAGACGCGGGACACGATTCATGCGCTCAAGCTCGCCCGCGAGCGCGGCGCGCCGACGGTCGGGATTACGAACCTGATGGGAACCCAGATCGCCCGCGAGGTCGACGCCGTCCTCTACACGCGGGCGGGGCTCGAGACGAGCGTCGCCGCGACGAAGACGTTCACCGCCCAGGTCGCGCTCCTGAACCTCGTCGCGCTCAAGCTCGCGCAGGTACGGAGGACGCTGCCGGAGGCGGAGATCGCGTCGCTGCTCGACGAGATCTACGACCTCCCGGCGAAGATGGCCGCCTTCCTCGACGGCGATCCTCCCACGGACGAGATTGCGCAGCGCCACTTCGACAAGCGGTTCTTCCTGTACCTCGGGCGCCACATCGGGCTGCCCGTGTGCCTCGAAGGGGCGCTGAAGCTGAAGGAGATCTCGTACATCCCCACGGAGGCGTACTCCGCGGGCGAGATGAAGCACGGGCCGATCGCGCTCCTCGACGAGGAGACGCCGGTCGTCTGCGTCGCGACCGACTCGCACATCTACGACAAGGTCGTGTCAAACATCCAGGAGACGCGCGCGCGGGGCGCGAGGGTGATCGCGATCGCCACGGACGGGAACGAGGACATCCAGCATCACGCCGACGACGTCGTCTTCGTCCCGCGGACGCACCCGTTCCTCCAGGCGGTGCTCGCCGTGCTGCCCTTGCAGCTCCTCGCCTACCGGATCGCCCGCCTGCGCGGCCTCAACGTCGACCAGCCGCGCAACCTCGCGAAGACGGTCACGGTCGAGTAGACGGCTGCCGCGGTCGCACACGAGGCGCATGCGCGGTAGCCGGGGCTGGGAGGCCGTGCTGGAGGCGATGGGGAGGAGCGTCCGCGGCGCCCCGCTCAGTTGACGCCCGGGCGCGAGCGTGCGTGGAGATCGGGTCGGGCTCAGCTAGGAATCTCGGGCGCATGACTGGCATCGCGGCTGTCTTGGACGAGCACCTCGCCGCCGAGTTCGATCGCCACGACGTCGACGCTGCCATGGCGACGATGGCCGCGAATCCCTACCTCGAGCACGTGCCGATGATGACGGGGGGCTCGGGGCGCGACGAGGTCCGCCGGTTCTACGCGGATTTCTGGTTGCCGAGCTGGCCCGACGACGTTGCCGTGACGCCGGTCTCCCGGACCGTCGGTGAGGAGCGCGTGGTCGATGAGCTGGTCGTCGCCTTCACGCACGATCGGCCGGTGCCGTTCATGCTGCCCGGGATCGAGCCCACGGGCCGGCACGTTCGGCTGCCGCACGTGGTGGTGGTCACCTTCGAGGGCGGATTGATCCTGTCCGAGCACATCTACTGGGACCAGGGCTCGCTGCTCGTCCAGGTTGGGCTCCTCGATCCCACTTCGCTTCCGGTGACCGGTGCCGAGCAGGCCGACAAGCTGCTCGACCCGCGCGGGCGCGGCGGCAACGAGGTCATGCCCGGCTGGTAGAAGCACGTGCTCGAGCGGGCGTGGGCTCCGGCACCGCGGCCGCCACCGCACGCCGGAGTGTGCGTCAGCCAGGGGCGGACGCAGCGCCCCAACCGGCCGTGCCGGCTACGAGATCGCGGTCTCGCCGGGGCGGGGCTCGTCGACGCCGGTCTCCGGCACGCCGACCGGCAGCGGCCGCTCAGGTCCCAGGTACAGCCAGTCGTACACCGTCGCCGCGAGCGCGCCGCCTGCGAACGGACCCGCGTACCACACCCACGCATCCGTCCACGCGTTCTGGACGAGCTCGGGGCCGAAGGCGCGGGCCGGGTTCATCGCGGCTCCGCTCAGCGGTCCCCCGACGAAGACGTCGAAGGTGACCGTGAGGCCGATCGCCAGCCCGGCGATCGACTTGAAGGCGCCTCCGGGATCCGCCGCCGTTGCGAATACGACCCACACGAGGAAGAACGTGAGCACGGCCTCGATCACGACCGCCTGCCAGTGGTCGATGCCGCCGCCGACGGCGGGGGCGCCGAGGCGAACGAGGTTCCGCAGGTCGGCGGCGAAGATCCACCGGAGGAGCAGCGCGGCGAGGGCCGCGGCGGCGAGCTGGGCGAGCCAGTAGACGACGGCGAGCACGGCCGCGATCCGCCCCGTGACGAGAAAGCCGAGCGTAATCGCGGGATTGAAGTGCCCGCCGGAGATGTGGCCGACGGCGGACGTCATCACGGCGACCGCCAGCCCGTAGGCGAGCGCCGTCGCGACGAGCGCGAGCCCACTAGCGAACGCGGCCCCGCCCGGCTGCCCGAACAACTGCCCGAAGGCGGTGGCCGAGACGAGGAGCGACCCGGCGGCCGTGAAGACGAGAGCGAACGTTCCGACGAACTCGGCGAAGCCTCGGCGGAGGGGGTCGAGCTCCACGCCGACGAGGGTAGGAGCCTTGTCGGACGGAGCCCGCGTGAAGATCGACGCGCCACGAGCGGCTTCCGAGAG
>JALZFG010000432.1 GCA_030861645.1 Actinomycetota bacterium | reverse complement strand
GTCTCGGGATCCACGTCGAGCCGGCGCTCCAGCGCCTGCTCGTCCCGCGCCGGCGGCGCCTCCTCGGTCTTCTGAACGTGGGGTATGTAACGCTCAACGTCGTCCTCACCGTCGGGTCGTTGACGCGCATGTTCTTCCGGCGCGACCCGGCCTTCCACCGTATTCGGGGCGCGACGGCGATCGCCATGCTCGCCGCGCAGCCGATCTTCCTGCTCTTTCCCGTCGAGCCGCCGCGCAAGCTCGAGTACCTCGTCGACACGATCGAAGAGGTGAGCGGGCTCGACCTCGACTCCGGGCTCGTGGTTCGCCTCTACAACCCGATCGCCGCGATGCCGAGCATCCACATGGTCTTCGCCGTCTGCACGAGCGCTGGCGTGCTCGCTTCCTCGGACGCGCCTGCCGTTGGCCTGCTCGCGCTCACGTATCCGCCGGCCGTCGCGTTCACCGTGCTCGTCACGGCGAATCACTACCTGCTCGACGTCATGGCCGGGACCGCGCTCGCGCTGGCGGCGCTTCGTGCCAGCGCTCCTCGCTGAAGCTCGCGAGCCGGGCGTCGCCGCCTGGATGCGGAACCTCCGGCAGTCGCTCGCGAAGGCTCTTCAGCGTCACGCCGGCGAGGAGGGCGGGAATCAGCGGCAGCCAGAACGTGAAGAAGCGGTAGGCGACGACGCCGACCAACGCCGGGGCGAGCGGAACGCCGACGAGGTTGAGCGCGAACGTCATCGCCGCGTCGATGCTGCCGGCGCCTCCGGCCGGCAGAGGGAGCATCGTCGCCGCATACCCCGTCGCGAAGCCGAGGACGATGCCGGTGATACCGAGCGCATGGCCGAAGGCGTGGAGGCCCCCCCAGAGGGCGAGCATGAGGCCGGTCCAATAGAGAGCGGCGCCGCCGACCGCCTCACCGTGCGACACCGGGCGGCGGAGGATGTGACGGACGATCGCTACGCCCGCGATAGCGGTCGCGAACGTCGTACCGATCCTTCCGCGGCCCTCCATACGCGTCAGCCGCTCGATGCGGCAGGGCTGCGTCACGAACGCCGCGGCGACGTAGCAGGCCGGAACGGCGACGATCCACGCGAGCTCGAGTTCCCACGGTGCGCCCCGCCCGACTCCCGTGAGCTCGAGCGCGGCTGCGGCTGTCGCTGCGGCGCCGAGCACGGCCCACTCGAGCGTGTTGAAGGCGAGGACGCGCGCGACGGCGACGTTGTGCTCCTCGCCGGCCCGCCGCAACGCCCAGTAGTCGACCGCGAGCCCGCCGACGCCCATGCCGACAGCGACGCCGCCCTGGCTGGTCGCGACGAGGCGGATCGTCAGCGGGAAGCTGAACCGCGGCCCGCCGTTCACGCGCGCCGTCCCGCGGTAGGCCATCGCGTAGCCGAGGAAGGCGAGTACCTCGCCGCCGAGGAGGACGGGGAACCAGCGCGCGTCGGCGCTCCTCAGCTCGTCGAGAACGTCGGCGAAGCGGGCGGCCTTCGCGATCAGGACTCCGACTCCCACCACGAGGAAGCCGCTCGCGACGATGAAGAGAACAGCCTTTCGCCTTCGCGGCCGCTCCTGCTCGCTCATCTCGAAAGACACTACTCCTGCGGTGGGAGGTGACGCGTGAAACCTTGTATCTTCCGCCGCGTGGGTGTCGCGCTCGTGACGTGCCGCTCACCCAGGTCACGGAAGCAGGAGCCGTCGTGACGGCTCACACGAGGAGCGACTGCCCCTCGGCTCGCTGAATCCGGTCGGCGTCGCAGCCTTCCTGCTTGGCGCGGCCCTCATCGCCTGGCTGATCGCCTCGACCGGATGCAGGGGATGGATGCCGGCCCGGGAACCGATCTCGGCGCCCTTGCGTCGTATGTCGGGGTCTGGGTCACGATGATGGCGGCGATGATGCTGCCATCGGTCGCTCCGATGGCGCTGATCTTCGCCCGCATCTCGCGCGAGCGGGCGCGGCGCGGACAGACCTTCGTGCCCACGTGGATCTTCCTCGCCGGCTACCTCGCCGCGTGGACGAGGTACGGGCTGCTCGCGTACGGGGTCTTTCGCTTCGTGACGTGGCTCGATCCCGTTGCCGCAGGGGATGCCGCTTGCGCGCGCGTTTGCGCTCGCGTTCGCCGCTCTTGGGATCTGGGTCGCGGTCGCCCCCGCGAGCGCCCCGGTCTCACCGACACGAGCAAGGCGCCCGCCATGATGCGGCGGAGATGGACGAGAACGGGGGCGGCGCGAGGATGGACGATGAAGCGATGAACGGGGATGACGCGATGACGCCAAAGGGGGGCGCCCGCAGAAAACGGCGCCGTAGGGGTGCCGAGAAAGGAGGAGCAACGGCGTACAGGATCGCCGGGACCTCCGTCGCAGCATGCAACTGCCAGCTGCTCAGGTTCACCCCCGCCAGGTCAGTGCCGTCGAGATGTCCTTCCCGAATCGAAGACCAGGACGCCGCGGCACTCGCCCCCCTCGCCCGTCGGCGGCGCGTCGACGGGGCACGCGCAGGCTCTCTGGAACGACTTTCCCTCGACCCTCACCTCGGGGAACTGGACAGTCGGCATCGCCGTCGCCGACAGCGCCTCCAACGAGCAGGCGCAGGCCGCCGAGCGGATCGTTTCCGGCCAGGAGGGCGGCTCCTTCGGCGAGTTCACGGCTCTCATCGGTCAGTACCAGGGGATGGAGCGCGGCCGCGTCAGCCTCTCCGACAGCTCGATCTCGGTCGGCGCGCGAGGTGAAGCGCGGTTCGAGGCCCTGACGGGAACGGACGGCTCGGAGACGACCGGTGTCCAACGCGATCTTCGGCTTCGCGCCCGTCTTCAAGGTCGGAAGAGCGTCGGGCCGCATCCGCGCTGATCGCGAGGTCGACGTGAACTACGGCAAGAGCGCCGAGTTCGAATTCTCGAGCGAGATGGGCGCCGAGGAGGTGCGCCAGAGGGCGTAGCGGGGGCGGGCGCGACGCCGGCGTGCTGCTGTACGCTGGCCTCGTGGCTCGCTCGGTCATCGTGTCTGCTGTCCGTACGCCGTTCGGCAAGCTCGGCGGCGGCCTCGCGCGCTTTCGAGCGCCCGAGCTCGGCGCGATCGCGATCAAGGCGGCGCTCGAGCGGATCGGGCTCGAGCCGGAGGAGATCGAGTACGTGGTCATGGGCCAGGTGCTCCAGGGCGGCGTCGGCCAGGCGCCGGCGCGCCAGGCAGCGGTCGCCGCGGGTCTTCCCGTCGAGGTTCCGGCAGACACGGTAAACAAGGTCTGCGCCTCCAGCATCCGCGCCGTCGAGATCGCCGACGTGATGATCCGCGCGGGCGAGCACGAGGTCGTCGTCGCGGGTGGGATGGAGTCGATGACGAACACGCCGTACGCCCTCCCAAAGGCCCGCTTCGGCTACCGCATGGGTGACGACGTCGTCATCGACCTGATGACGCACGACGGGCTGATCTCGACCTTCGACAAGCGGCACATGATTCAGCAGGCCTCGCACGTCGCGCGCGAACTCGGGATCTCGCGCGAGCACCAGGACGCGTGGGCGCTGCGGTCGCACGAGCGCGCGGTGAAGGCGATCGACGCGGGGCTGTTCGGAGAGGAGATCGTCTCCGTCGACGGGCTCGGCGTGGACGAGGGGCCGAGGCGCGACACCTCACTCGAGAAGCTCGCAGCGTTGCGACCCGTCTTCGACGCGGAAGGGACGACGACCGCCGGCAACGCGCCGAGCGTGAACGACGGGGCCGGAGCGCTGGTCGTGACGAGCGAGGAGTTCGCCCGCCGGCGCGGCCTCGAGGTGCTCGCCACGATCGTCTCGCAGGCCTACATCGCTGACGAGATCCCCTACCTCGCGCGGACGCCCGCAAGGGCCGGCACGCGGGCGCTCGACAAGGCGGGGAAGACGATCGACGACGTAGAGCGCGTCGAGCTGAACGAGGCCTTCTCCTCCGTCGTCCTCAACTCGACGAAGCTGCTAGGCGCCGATCCCGAGAAGGTGAACGTCAACGGTGGCGCCGTGGCGCTCGGCCATCCGATCGGCGCCTCGGGCGCGCGCATCCTCGGAACGATGGTCTACGAGCTGCGCCGGAACGGCGGCGGCCTCGGGCTCGCCGCCATCTGCTCCGGTGGCGGCCAGGGGGACGCGCTGCTCCTCGAAGTCTGAAGTTTCCTCGAGGACGGGCGCGAGTGCCTCTTTCCTCGTCGCGCGCCCGAGCATGTCTGCGCGCATCGGCCGGACGGCCAGCGGACGCGCTCGCTCGCCTTCTTCCCCGAGGCATGCTCGTCGTAGCGCGTCCGCGCAGCGCGGTGGCGGCGCGGGGACGGCGGGCACCCATCGACTAGCGTCCACCCGGTGAGATTCGCGCACGTCCTCGTCGTCGGGGCGGGGCAGATGGGCAGCGGCATCGCGCAGGTCGTCGCCGCGTCCGGTCGGCGGGTCTTGGTGCACGACGCCGCCCCGGGAGCGGTCGAGCGCGCGCTCGAGGTGATTTCGCGGAGCGTCGAGAAGCTCGCGGTGAAGGGCGGCCCGAAGCCGGACGAGGTGCTCGAGCGGGTCGAGCGGGCCGAGGAGATCGTCCCGGCGGAGCTGATGATCGAAGCCGTCGTCGAGGACGCCGCTGCCAAGGAGGACGTTTTCCGTCAGGCCGACCGCGTCCTAGCGCCGGATGCCGTTCTCGCATCCAACACGTCCTCGATTCCGATCACGTCGCTGGCAGCCGTGACCGGCCGGCCGGCGCGGGTAATCGGCATGCATTTCTTCAACCCGGTGCCGATAATGGGCCTCGTCGAGGTCGTCCGCGGGCTCGAGACCTCGGACGAGACGGCCGCCGCGATCACGGAGCTCGCCCGCGAGCTCGGTAAGACGCCCGCGGAGGCCCGCGACTTCCCGGGATTCGTCTCGAACCGGATCCTGATGCCGTTCGTCAACGAGGCCGCGTACGCGCTGATGGAGGGTGTCGGCGAGGCCGAGGCGATCGACACGATCGCCAGGCTGGGCTTCAACCACCCGCTGGGACCGCTTGCGCTCGCCGACCTGATCGGGCTGGACACGTGCGTGGCGATCATGGAGGTGCTGCACGAGGGTCTCGGCGACCCGAAGTACGCACCGTGCCCGCTTCTCCGTCGATTCGTGCAAGCGGGCCGGCTCGGGCGGAAGACCGGCCGCGGCTTCTACGAGTACGGGTAGCGGCGGCGCGGCGCAACGCCGCCGCGATCCTTCTGTCACGCTCTCCGTGCAATCACGTCACACTCTCCGCGCTACGCTGAGA
>JALZFG010000408.1 GCA_030861645.1 Actinomycetota bacterium | reverse complement strand
CATCGACGCCACGACGTCGAACACACGGTGCGCGAACACCGTCCCGATGAGGGTCGCCCACGCGCTGCCGCGCTCCGCCGGCAGCTTGCGCGTGAGGACGGCGACGCGCGCGAGCTCGCCGACCCGCCCGGGCAGGACGGCGTTCGCGAGGAGGCCGATCGCGAACGCGGAGAAGATCCGTGAATAGGGCGGCGCCGGCGGCGGGACCGCCTGATGGATCGCGGTACGCCACGAGAGCGAGCGGGCAACGACGGAGGCCAGGTTCAGCGCGAGCGCGGCGACGATCCACCACCAGTGGACGATCGTGAACGCGTCGCCGACGGTGTCCCAGTCGGGCCCCCGCCACCAGAGCAGCGCGATGGCGACGCCGAGCAGCGGCAGCACGAGTGCGGCGCGCACCCAGCGCTTTCGCACAATCCGGGACCTCACGGGGCCGCCGCCACCGCAGGCGCGCGCTCGGCGCCGGAAACGAGCGCGTAGATCTGGGCGAGGCGCTCGGCGATCGCATCCCAGGAGTAGCGCTCCTGCGCGAGCCGGCGCGCCTCCACCCCGAGCTCGCGGCGGCGCTGCTCGTCGCCGAGAAGCGCGGCTACCGTGTCGGCGAGCGCGACGGGGTCGCCGGGCGGCACCGATACGGACGTCTCCGGGGTCATCACTTCTCGGTACCCGGGGATATCGGAGGCAATCACGGGCGTCGCGCACGCGAACGCGCGCGTGAGCACCATCCCGAAGCTCTCCGCGCCGAGGGAGGGAGCGACGAGGAGCTTGGCCGCGAGCAGCTCCGCGGTCAACTCCTCCTGGCGGAGGAAGCCGAGGACGTCGATGCCGTCGTCGTCGACGCCGAGGCGCGCGATCCGCAGGCGGACGGCGAGCGGATCCGATCCGATCAGGCGGAGGCGCGCGCCGGTCCGACGGCGGATCTCCGGCCACGCGCGCAGGAGGATGTGGAGCCCCTTCCGCGCTTCGTGGCGCCCGGCGAAGACGATGCGGTCGCGGCGCCCTCCCGGATCCGCCTCCTCGGGAATCAGAACCCCGTTCGGAATGATCTCGTAGTCCGAGGGGAGCCAAGGCTGAACGGACCTGCGGGCCTGCTCGGAGACAGCGATCCGGTAGTCGATCCGCTCCATCAGAAGACCCCAGAGCGGCATCCCCACCTTCATCCACCCGAGCTGCCCCGACGCATGCCACGTCGCGACAACGGGTGTCTGCGCGAGCGCGAGCGCGGCGACGTTGATCACGGGCGCCATCGGCTCGTGGAGGTGGAGGACGTCGAAGCGCTCGTCCCGGAGGACGCGCCGGATCCGGAAGTACGCCGAGGGGCTGACGACGATGTTCGGGAGCGAGGCGTTCGCCGGCACGATGACCGAGCGCCCGACGGGGATCACGTCCGGCGGGGGGTGCCCGTGACGGCCGAGACGGGGGTGGAGCGCGCGCGTGAGGCTCCCCGGGGGATCGTTGCCGATGATCGTTCGTGTCTCGATCCCGAGCCGGCGAAGCGCCGTCGCCTGGAGCTCGGCGTGCTCGAGAACGGCTCCCCAGAACGACCACGAGTACGGCACGACGATTCCGACCTTCATCGGCCGAGAGAATACGGGGAAGGCCCGCGGCCTCGGCCGAGGGCAAGAGGGGCGGCGGGGCTCTGGCTGCGAGACGTAGACTCGCGCAGCACCGTGGCCGTCGATGCCGGACTGGCGGAGCTGCACACGCATCTCGGCGCCTCCGTTGCCTCCGACATCCTGTGGACGCTCGCGCATGAGCAGGGGATCGCCCTCCCCGTCAAGGACTACTGGGAGTTCGACCGGTTGGTCACCGTGGCGGACGCGCGCGGCGTGGACAGCCTCGACGCCCTCGATCGCATCTACCACTGGACGGAGCTGATCCAGTCGAGCCCGCTCGCCGTCGAGCGCTCCGTCCATGCCGCGATCGGCGGCGCGTACCGGTCGCAGGGCATCACGACGTTCGAGCTGCGCTTCAACCCGATGAAGCGGAACCGCGGAGGCGAGCGCGATCTCGATCACATCATCATGGCGGCGCTCCGCGGCCTCGACCGCGCCAGCCTCGAGTACCCCCAGGTGCGCGCCGGCCTGATCCTGATGATGGACCGGACGTTCACGCGCCGGCAGAACGAGGTCATCGTCGAGAAGGCGATCCGCTACGCCCCGCGGGGGATCGTCGGCATCGACATCGCGGGGCCGCGCCCAGCGGGCGCGCGGTACGCCTACCGGGAGCTGGCGCCGCTCGTCGGCGAGGCCCGCGGCGCGAGGCTCGGCGTCACGATTCATGTCGGCGAGGAGGGAGGCGAGTATGGGATCGCTGAGGTCGCGGAGGTGATCGAGACCCTGCGCCCCGACCGGATCGGTCACGGGGTCCTCGCCGCCCGCGAGCCGGCGCTGATGGACGCCGTGCGCGAAGCAGGAGTGGTGCTCGAGGTCTGCCCCACCTCGAACCTGCTCACGAAGGCCCTTGCCGACGAAGACGAGCTCCGTGACACGCTCCGCGCGTTCCGGGCGCACGGCGTCCCCTTCACAGTCGCCACCGACGGCCCCGAGATGATGCGGACGCACCTCCGCGACGAGTTCGAGCTCCTCCTGCGGATCGGTGCGCTGGACGAGGCTCAGCTCGCCGATGCGAATCGCCGCGGGCACGAGGCGAGCTTCGTGCGAGCCGCGCCGTTGGTTCCGGCGGCCTAAAAGCCCCTAACGGCTACTCCGTTTCGGACGTCATAGTGAGGACTACGATGGCGTAGCTGCCCGATCAGAAGCGGGCTTCCCTTCGCTGGCGAGGAGGAACAGAAATGCGGTACGGAAGGCGTTTGGCGACGGCGGCGCTGTCGCTCGGAGTCGCGCTCCTCGTGGCCGGGTGCGGCGGCGGTGGCGGAAACGAGAAGGCGGCGACGACGACGGGCGGCGGCAAGCGCGGCGGGACGATGACGCTCGTCGCGAACGCCGCGCCCTCGGGCTCGCCCGACCCGGCGATCAACTACACGCTCCAGGAGTGGCAGCTCCTGATCTTCACGCACGACGGACTGACCGCCTTCAAGCGCGTCGGCGGGAAGGAGGGGACGAAGCTCGTCCCGGACCTCGCGCAGGCGATCCCAAAGCCGCAGGCCGGCGGCAGGACGTGGACGTTCAAGCTGCGGCCGAACATCAAGTTCGCCGACGGGACGGTCGTGAAGCCGAGCGATTTCACTCGCACCTTCGAGCGCATGTTCAAGGTTCACGGCCCGACGACGGGGACGTTCTACAACGTCATCAAGGGCGCCGACGCGTGCCTCAAGAAGGCGGCGACGTGCGACCTCTCCCAGGGTGTCGTCGCGAACGACTCGGCCAACACCGTCACCTTCCACCTGACGAGCCCAGACCCCGAGTGGCTCTACAAGCTCGCCCTCCCGTTCGCGTTCGTGCTCCCGAAGAGCACGCCGGACAAGGAGGTCCACATTCCCCCGCCGGGGACGGGACCGTACAAGTTCGCGCAGTACGACCCGAACAAGCAGATGAAGCTCGTGCGGAACCCCTACTTCAAGGAGTGGTCGAAGGACGCGCAGCCAAACGGCAATCCCGACGTGATCGTCGAGAAGTTCGGCCTCAGCGTCGAGGCCGAGGTGACGCAGGTCGAGAACGGCCAGGCCGACTGGATGTTCGACATCCCGCCCGCCGACCGCCTGCCCGAGATCTCGAGCAAGTACGCCGACCAGGTCAAGGTCAACCCGCTCACCGCCGTCTGGTACATGGCGCTGAACGTCCGCATCCCGCCCTTCAACAACCTGAAGGCCCGCCAGGCGGTCAACTACGCGGCCGACCACGACGCCCTCGTGAAAATCTACGGCGGCCCGAAGCTCGCCGTGCCGACCTGCCAGATCCTCCCCCCCAACTTCCCCGGCTACGAGCCCTACTGCCCCTACACGAAGAATCCGGGGAGCGGGAAGTGGACCGCCCCCGATATGGCGAAGGCGCAGCGGCTCATGAACGAGTCCGGGACCAAGGGGCAGAAAGTGGCGGTGGTCACCGATACCCCCAACGTCGACCGCGACCTCGGTCTCTACTTCGTCAGCCTGCTGAACAAGCTCGGCTACAAGGCGAGCCTGAAGGCGCTCTCCTCCGACGTGCAGTACCCGTACTGTCAGAACTCGAAGAACAAGGTCCAGATCTGCTTCTCGAGCTGGTACCAGGACTATCCGGCCGCGTCCGACTTCATCAACGTCCTGCTCGGGTGCGAGTCGTTCCGCCCGAACTCGAACGCGAGCCCGAACCTCTCCGAGTACTGCGTGAAGTCGACGCAGGCGAAGATCGACCAGGCGCTCGAGCTCGGCATCACGAACCCCGACAAGGCGAACGAGATGTGGGGCGACCTCGACAAGCTGCTCGTCGACCAGGCGGTCTGGGTGCCGATGTTCAACCCCAAGTACATCGACTTCCTCTCGAAGCGGGTGCGGGGCTACCAGTTCAGCCCGCAGTGGTACTTCCTGATCGACCAGGCCTGGCTCGAGGAGTAAGGGAGCGGACGAGGAAGAGACGGCGGCGGAAATGAGCGCTGACCTTGGCTGAGTTCGCCTACGAGCCGGAGCCCGAGGTCAGCCTCGCGCCGGGCGAGCGAGCCGAGGACGTCTCGGGGCGCAGCCCGTGGCGCCTCGCGGCGCGCCGGTTCGCGCGCAACCGCGTCGCGACGGGCGGACTCGTCCTCCTCCTGCTCATCGTCGCCGTCAGCTTCTCCGCTCCGCTCTACGCGGAGTACATCGCGCACACGGACCCGTTCGAGTCGAACCTCTCGGGGACGACCTTCGTCGACGGCAAGCGCGTCGAGGTGATCCAGCAGGGCGGCGGCAAGCTCGGTCTCGGCGAGGTGCCGATCGGACCGACGTGGCACTCCAACTACTTCATCGGCGCCGACAGCCAGGGCCGCGACGTCGCGGCTCGAGTGCTCTACGGTGGTCGCACGTCGCTCACGATCGGCATCGGGTCGGCGCTCATCGCGTGCTTCTTCGCGACGCTCGTCGGGCTCGTCGCCGGTTTCTTCGGCGGGATCGTCGATGCGATCCTGTCGCGCCTGATGGATCTGATCTGGGCGTTTCCCGTCTACCTGCTCGCGATCTCGCTCGCGACCGTCCTCCTCACCCAGGGCCTGAGATGGGGCCCGATCAACATCGACCCCGCGAGCTTGTGGTTGCCGACGGCGATCATCGGGCTGATCTACATCCCGTACGTCGCGCGCCCTGTGCGCGGCGAAGTGCTGGCGATCCGCGAGCGAGAGTACGTGGAGGCGGCGATCGCCCAGGGCGCCTCGAACTGGCGGCTGATCTTCGGCGAGATCCTCCCCAACGCGGTGACCGCGGTGATCGTCCTGCTCCCGCTGATGATCGCGACCACGATCCTCACCGAGTCGGCGCTGTCGTACCTCTCGATCGGCGTCCAGCCGCCGAAGGCCAGCTGGGGGACGATCATCCAGGACGGGCAGGCGCTCCTCTACACGCGGCCGTGGGTCGCCGTCGCGCCCGGGATCATGATCGTCCTCACCGTGCTCGCGCTGAACCTGCTCGGCGACGGCGTTCGGGACGCGCTCGATCCCCGCGCGAAGATCCGGCTCCGGGGCGGCAAATGACGACGTTCGTCGTCCGTCGGGTCGCCTGGACGCTGGTCGTGCTGTTCGTGATCACCGTGCTCGTCTTCCTGATCTTCTTCGCGACGCCGGGCATCGACCCCGCGCGCCAGATGGCCGGACGGAACCCCGACCCGGCGACGATCGCGGCGATCAGGCACCAGTTCGGGCTCGACCGGCCGCTGCCGGTGCAGTACGCGCTCCTCATGAAGCGGCTCTTCATCTCGCGCGACCTCGTCTCCTACGCCTACCACTTCAAGGTGATCCCGCAGATCACGGCGGCCGCGCCGGTCACCTTCTCGCTCGTCGTCGGGGCAGCCGTGCTCTGGGTCCTCGGCAGCGTCGTCGTCGGCGTCGCGGCCGCGGTCGTGCGCGGGACGATTCTCGACCCGCTGCTGATGATTCTCGCGCTGAGCGGGAGCTCGCTGCCCGGCCTCTGGCTCGGCGAGATCGCGAACCTGCTCACACAGAGCCGGCTGCACGACACGGTTCTCTTCCAATGGGTACCCCCGCTCGGCTACGTGCCGCTGACCGAGAACCCGTGGCAGTGGTTCCTGCACCTGATCATCCCCTGGCTCGTGCTGTCCGTGCTCTACGTGGGTTTCTACGCGCGCGTCTTGCGCGCGAGGCTCCTCGAGACGCAGAACGAGGACTTCGTGCGCACGGCGCGCGCCAAGGGCATCCCCGAGAGTCGAGTGCTGTTGCGGCACACGCTCCGGGCATCGCTGATCACGTTCGTCAGCCTCTTCGGCCTCGACTTCGGCTTCCTCGTCGGCGGCGGCGCGCTCCTCACCGAGGTCGTCTTCGGGCTCCCCGGCGTCGGCCTGCTGACGTACCGATCGCTGACGGCGCTCGACCTACCCGTCATCATGGCGGCGGTGATCTACGGCGCCTTCTTCATCACGCTGGCGAGCGCGCTCGTCGACGTCGTCTACGCGCGCCTCGACCCGCGGATACGACCGGCATAGCGATGGCGCCGGTTCTCGAGATCAAGGACCTGCGCGTCTCGTTCCGCACCGAGGACGGGCTGGTCCGGGCCGTCGACGGCGTTTCCTTCACGGTCGAGGAGGGCGAGGTGCTCGGGATCGTCGGAGAGTCGGGCTCCGGCAAGAGCGTGACGATGCTCTCGGTGATGCATCTGATCAACGATCCCAACGCGGTCTTCGAGGGCGCGGTGCTCTACAAGGGACGCAACCTGCTCGCCCTCTCGCAGCGCGAGATGCGCGACGTGCGGGGCAAAGAGATCGCGATGATCTTCCAGGACCCCCTCTCCTCGCTGAACCCCGTTCACCGTGTTGGCTGGCAGATCGAGGAGCAGCTGCACGCCCACCTCGAGCTGACGGGCGCGGAGGCGCGCCGGCGCGCGATCGATCTCCTCGCCGCGGTCGGGATCCCGAGGCCGGAGCTCCGCGTCGACGACTTCCCGCACCAGTTCTCGGGCGGGATGCGGCAGCGCGTGATGATCGCGATGGCTCTTTCGTGCAACCCCGACCTGCTGATCGCGGACGAGCCGACGACCGCGCTCGACGTCACGATCCAGGCGCAGATTCTGGAGCTGATCGGCCGCCTGAAGGACGAGTTCCGCTCGTCGGTCGTGCTGATCACGCATGACATGGGAGTCGTCGCCGACGTCGCCGACCGCCTGCTCGTCATGTACGCGGGCCGGGTCGTCGAGGAGGGAGACAAGCGGCAGGTCTTCTACGACCCGCAGCATCCGTACACGTGGGGCCTGCTCGGGTCGATCGCTCGGCTCGACCGCCCGCGGCCGCGCCGCCTAACGGCAATCAAAGGGCAGCCGCCCTCGCTGATCACGCTCCCGCCCGGCTGCAACTTCGGTCCCCGGTGCCCGCACCGCTTCTCGCGCTGCATTGAAGAGGATCCGGCGCTGACCGACAAGGTTGGCGATGGGCACCGCGACGCGTGCCACC
>JALZFG010000396.1 GCA_030861645.1 Actinomycetota bacterium | reverse complement strand
GGTGAACGCCCTGGCGGCGCGCGGCGAGCGTGCTCGACCTTCGCCGAAGATCCGCTCAGACGTCGAGCAGCGCGTCGAGCCCAACCGTGAGGCCCGGCGGCAGCGACCGCACCCGCTCGAGCGCGAGCAGGACGCCGGGCACGTACGCCTCGCGCGAGAACGCGTCGTGCCGGATCGTCAGCAGCTGCCCGTCGCCGCCGAGCAGCTCCGCCGTCGCCCGTGCCGTGCCTGACGGCGCGTCCCGCTTCGTCTCGTGGTGGAGCTCGACGATCTCGGCGCGCGGCAGGTGGCGAGCGGCCTCCACGGCGAGACGCATTATCAGGACGGCGCCGATCGCGAAGTTCGGCGCGTGGAAGAGGACGCTGCCGCGCCGCCGCGCCTGGTCCCCGACCTCCGCGAGGTCGGCGCCCGTCGTTCCCACCACGCACGGCACGCCGGATTCGACGCACGCGTGGACGTTGGCCACCACCGCGTCGGGCGCGGTGAAGTCGAGAGCCGCGTCGAGGCCGGCGACGTCCCGCGCGTCGCCGTGCCCGATCCCGCGCACGGCGTGGCCCGCGGCCTCGAGCGCCGGGACGACGGCTCGGCCGACCTTGCCGCGATGGCCGAAGAAGGCGACGTTCACGCCGCGGCCGCTCGCGCGGCGGCAAGTCCGGGGTTGACGCGCTCCACCGCCTCGTGGAATCGCTCCTCGCTCGGACCGATGCCCGCCGCCGACAGCCGCTCCGGCGCGAGCAGCACCGAGGCGAGTTCCGAGAGCGCGTCCGCCTCGACTGCGTCGATCTCGGCGATCAGCCGGTCGAGGGAGAGCAGCTCGGTGTCCGTCGTCAGCGACTTCCCGAGCCGGCTCATCCGATTCGAGCTCGACTCCATCGACAGCATGATGCGACCCTTGAGGTTCTCCTTCGCGCGCGCGAGCTCGCGCTCGCCCACGTTGCCCGCTGCGATGTCCCCGATCTGCTCGGCCACGATCTCGAGGCACCCGCGGAGGTTCTCCTCCCGCGTCCCGACGTAAAGCCCGATCTGTCCGGTGTCCGTGTACTGGGAGACGAAGGTGTAGACGGCGTACGCCATGCCGCGCTTCTCGCGGATCTCCTGGAAGAGACGCGACGACGCCGAGCCGCCGAGGATCCCGTCGAGGAGCGACGCCGCGAAGCGGCGGTGGTCGGAGCGGGCGATCCCCGGAGCTCCCACGCAGACGTGGTACTGCTCGGTGTCCTTGCGCTGGAAACGCAGCGCCGGCGGGGGCATCGCGACGAGCGGCGGGCGCAGCCGGCGCTTCTGAGGGCCGGGATTCTCGCGCTTGCCGGAGAGCGGTGCGAGCAGCCGCAGCAACTCGTCGTGGTCGAGGTTCCCGGCGGCGGCGACGACGATGTTGCCGGGCAGGTAGGTCGCGCGGTGATACGTGGCCAGCGTGCGCCGCGTCACCGAAGAGATCACCTCGCCCCGCCCGATCACCGGACGCCCGAGCGGGTGCTCGGCGAAGACGGCGTCGGCGAGCAGATCGTGCACCAGATCCTGCGGCGTGTCCTCGTACATCGCGATCTCCTCGAGGACGACCTCGCGCTCGGCATCGACGTCGGTGAACGCGGGCGCGTAGACCATGTCGCTCATGACATCCAGCGCCTGCTCGACGTGCTGGTCGGCGACGCGCGCGTAGAGAAGGGTGTATTCGCGCGCGGTCGCCGCGTTGAGCTCGCCGCCGAAGCCGTCGAAGATCTCGGCGATCTCTCGCGCCGTGTACGAGCGCGAGCCCTTGAACAGGAGGTGCTCGATGAAGTGCGAGATGCCGGCCTTCGCCTCGGTCTCGTCGCGCGAGCCCGACCGAATCCAGAACCCGAGCGCGACGGAGCGGACTTCCGGGAGCCGCTCCGAGATCACCTGCTCGCCCGAGTCGAGCTCGGACAGGACGTACTTCTGCACGCCGCGATCGTAACCGGCGTCTAGCTGGCGTCCGCGGGCAGCAGCGTGAACGCACGCGCGCCGCGAAGAGGCCGCAGGACGCGGAAATGGCGCTCGTCGAACGTGGCGAGCGCGGTCGTCTCGACGCGCGCAGCGAGCACGGCGAGCGACGCGTCGGCGAGGGTGACGCCGAGATCGCCGTACCGCTCGGCCACGTCCACGATCTCGCGCGGGGCTGTCGCCCACCACTCGACGACGTACGCACCCGCGGCAAGGTCGCGCCGGAACGCCGCCTGCGCGGCACGACCGGCACGAGCGCCGGCGAGGTGATCGATCTCGGCGACGACGAGGGGGGTGGTCGCGAACTCGTTCTCTGTCGCCTGATACCACCGAACGGCATCTGCGTGCCGCTGGTCCGATCGGTCGAGAAGGGCGTACACCACCGAGGTGTCGACGACGATCACTCGCCGAAGCGCGTCTCCGCCAGGTGGCGATCGGCGTCGTCAGCGACGCCGCCCGGCCCCTCACCAACACCGATCGCCGTGATGCGCGGCCGCCGGCCGCCGGCGACGGCCTCCGCGAGCGCCCGGCGGATCGCCTCTGCTTTGCTGATCCCCCGTTCAGCCGCGAGCCGCGCAAGCGCGCGGTCGAGGTCCGGCTCGAGGTAGATGCTCGTCTTCTTCACCTACGTAGGGTACTACCCACTCGAGCATGAGCGGACGGCGGGCGGGGCTCCGCGCCGCGCCCTCAACTGCGG
>JALZFG010000394.1 GCA_030861645.1 Actinomycetota bacterium | reverse complement strand
TCGGCGTCGAGACTTCCCTGGACGTCGCCTTCGAGGACGCCCGCGCGGACGCCGGCGAGGAGCGGGAGCACGCGCTCGAGCAGCGACGTCTTCCCGGCCCCCGGCGCGCTCATCAGGTTGACCACGCGCACGCCGGCGCGAGCTGGCGCGAGGCCGCGGCCAGCAGCCACTCGCGCCACTCGTCCACGCCGTCGCCCGTCCTCGCGCTGACGAGGAGGCGCCGGACGCCGGGGTGGACGGCGTCGAGGTTGTAGAGGAAGCGATCGAGGTCGAAGTCGACGTGGGGGAGAAGGTCGATCTTGTTCACGAGCACGAGGTCCGTCTCGCGGAACATGAGCGGGTACTTGAGCGGCTTGTCCTCGCCCTCGGCCACGGAAGCGACCATGACGCGAAAGTCCTCGCCAATCCGAAACTCCGCGGGGCAGACGAGGTTGCCGACGTTCTCGACCACGAGCAGGTCGAGCTCGTCGAGCGGCAGCGCGCGGAGGGCGGAGCGCACCATGTTCGCGTCGAGGTGACACTCGCCGCCGAAGCCCGGATCGGTGTTCAGCTGCGTCACCGGGACGTGCATGCTCGCGATCCGGTCGGCGTCGAGGCTGCCCTGTACGTCGCCTTCGAGCACGCCGGCGCGGATGCCGTCGAGGTTGTCGAGAACCGCCTCGAGCAACGACGTCTTCCCCGCGCCGGGCGCGCTCATCAGGTTCACGACGGTGACGCCCGCGCGGTCGAAGTCGTCGCGGTTCGCCCTCGCGATCGTGTTGTTGGCGTCGAGAACGTCCTCGACGATCCTGACCTTCGTTCGGTGCATCGACCCTCCTACATCCGCTCGATCTTGAGGTACCGCTGGATCTCGGGCCATTGGGTCACGAGGATCCCGCCCGCAGCGAGCACGACCACCGCGAGTACGAGCTTCCGCATCGCCATCACCACCTTTCCGTCGCCGTTCCCCTTGCCTCCTGGAGGAGCCGCTCGACGAGCGACTCCACGAGCCCGGCCGCCTCCCCGACCGCGGCGCGAACGGGCGGGCTCAGCTCGACGAGGACGTCCTCGTCGGGCTCGCCGCGTCGGACGACCTGCGGCTCGCACGCGACGACGTACGTTCGCCTCGGCGAGCCACCCAGCTCGCTCGCGAGCCGCAGCACCTTGACGGGGTCCATGCCGTGGGTGTCGAGGACGACCTCGGTGTCGTCCGCCGCGTCGACCTCGAGCACCGAGACCGTCCCGGGTGGCTCGCCGCGCGGTGCGGCGTCCACGAGGATCGCCGTGTCGTAGTGCGCGAGGGCGTAGGCCAGGTCCATGCCCCGGATCCCGTAGTCGACGACGTCGACCTCGGGCGGAAGCGTCCGCCCCGCGAGGGTGCGCGCGACCTCGACCCCGAAGCCGTCGTCGCCGAGGAAGACGTTGCCGATCCCCGCGACGAGCACGCGCGGCGTCGCGGGCTGTGACGGCGCGGCGGAAAACGGCTCGACCTCGTCGACGGAGAAGAAGAACCGGTGCCCCAGGAACCGCGACTCGCCCAGGTCGCGCCCGGGATCGTCCTCGAGCGTAACCGCGACGTGCACGCGTCCCTCCGCGTCCTCCTCGATCGCCTCGACGACGCCGACGCGGCCGGCCAGCGCGAGGTCGAAGATGTCGGCCCGCCCGCCGGGACGGAGCACGACACGGCTCCCGCGGCGCACCTCGACGCCGTCGACCGTGACGGCCTCGGGGCCGGGGCGCTCGAGCTCGTCCCACACGTCGCCGCTCACTGCCCCGACTGCACCTCGGTCGGCCGAAGGTCTCGAATCGCCCCGTGGAGCTTCACGAGCTGCTCCGGCGGCAGCGACGACACCCGCTCGAGGATCTCGCGCGCGCGCGGATCGGAGGCTCGCATCTCCTCTTTCTCCTCGTCCGTGAGGCCGAGCACGCTCAGAATCAGCAGGCCGTCGATCTCGGTCGAGTCGAACAGGTCGCCGGGGCTTTCGGGGGCGATCTGCGGGTAGTCGGGGAGGATGATCGGCGAGCAGAGCACGCTGTCGCGCGATCCCGCCTCGCCCACGAGCACCGGCCACACGCCGACGTTCTCGCACGCCTCGGCGGCCGCGCGGAGGTCGTCGGGAGGGTCGGTGAGCGAGACGAACACGGCGCCCTCGGCGTCGATGACGGCATGCGTGGAGCAGAGCGTCCTCGCGAGGGCCGACTCCCGGTCTCCGCCCGTCCACGGGGTCGTGTTCTCGACGCTCACGGTGAGGCGGAAGAGCCCCGCGTCGAGGCGCTCGAGCTCGACCGCGACCGCGCCGCGCAGGCCCTCCCAGGCGCGGACGATCGCGCCCGCCTCGCCCAGCGCCTCCTCCGTCGTCTCCGCGCCGACGTCGAGCTCGATCCGATGCGGCGCGACGAGGAGCTCGGCGAGCGGGAGCGGGCGCACTCCGACCTCCCGCTCGACCGCCTCCTGCCACGACAGGTAGCGCTCGCCGTCCACCGTGAGCTCGTCGACGAGCTCGAGACCGCTGCCGGTGCGTCGCGCCACACGGCGCTCCACCACGTGCAGGAAGCGGACACGGACGCGGAGCGTCGCATCCCCCTCGGCTTCGACCAGGAGCTGGCTCTGCATCCACCACCGGTCGTCGGGGGCGCGCGTCTCGCTCCAGGTTCGCGGGTAGACGCCGCCGAACGTCCAGCGCTTCTGGTTCTTCGTCGCCGAGCGGCGGTAGGGCCAGAGGAGGTAGCCCTCGTAGAGGACGGCCTCGGCGATCTTGGAGGCGACGTCCACGCTACGTCTCCTCCTCGTGCTCGGCCGCCCCGAGGAGGGCCTCGATCGCGTCGTCCCAGCTCGTCAGCGCCCTCCCGGCCTTGTAGGAGTAGAGGCGGTCGAAGGTGTCGAGGCGCAGGCGGAGCCAGGTGGTCCCCGGAAAGTAGTGCTCCATCATCTCCTTCCACAGGCGAATGGGCAGCCGGAACCGTGCCTCCTTGTCCCACGGGATGCGAGCGGTCTGCAGCCCTGCCTCCGCGGTGTAGAAGACGCTGCCGCTGAAGAGGAACTCGAGCGGAACGTCGCCGTCGCCGAGCGCGTGGAAGTACTTCGTCGCGGCGACATCGAAGTCGTACGTGCAGGTGAGCGGCATCTCCACGAGCGTGCTGCGGGTGAACGGCGGCACGTGCAGCGTCGAGTGCGTCCAGAGGAGGCTCCGCAGCGTGTCTCGCCACCTGCTGGGCTCCCCGAAGAGCTCGACGAGGCGCTCCTGCGCCCGCTCGTCGTAGGAGCGCTGCGCGACCGCGATCCGGACCTGCGTCGTCAGCGCGAGCGACCGGATGTCAGCGTCGGTCGCGCTCTCGATCCGAAGCCGAAACGCGAGCGTCGGCGCGGCGGCGAAGCGCAGCACGTCCGCGCCCTCGATCGCGAACGTCAGCTCGGGAACGGCGCCGAACGCCTGCGGCGGCACGGCCCGAACGCTCACGCGGCGCCCTCGCGACTCCCGCGTCCGGGGTGGAGCGAGACGCCGATCCTTGAGGTGATCCGCAGCGTTCTCTCCGCTACATCGGGGAGATGTTCGGCATCCGCGGGTCGATCGGGTTCTTCGGCCGCGGGTTCACGCCCGTCGAGCGCTCGGACGTCGCGCGTCCGTCGGGCTTGTAGCCCTTCTGCTTCTCGTACGGGCCCTCGTTCCCCTGGCGCACGCCCTTTGTGTGCGCGGGCGCGTCCGGCTTCACGTCCGGCTTTCCGACCTTGATCCCTGCCACGTCGCCTCCCTTCCGTCTCGTGTCACAGCGGTTCCGAGCTCGCGGAGACCGTCGAAGAAGCGCTCGATCTCGGCCCACACCTCCTCGCCGCCTCCGAGGCCTTTCCAGCGCGTCCGGATGAGACCGACGAGGCGGTAGCACTCGTCGACCGGCACGAGCCAATGCTCGCGCGCGCCGTTCGCGCGGTTCACGAGCAGCGCCTCGACGTCGGGCTCGAGCTCCGCGAGCACCGGGTTGCGCGCCCGGAGCTCCTCCCACGCCTCCAGCTCGAGCAGCGACTCGGTCGCCCCCATCGGGCTCGGGTAGAACGCGACGACGCGCCGGGCCGGCGTCGAGGCGAAGAAGAACGCCATGTCGACCGGGATCCGCAGGCTCTGCCAGCGCGGCTCGTCGAGGTCGAAGTCGACGATCTCGAGACGTCGCTCCGGGACGAGCCGGTAGCGGTCTCCGCCCGCCTCCCTGCGCTCGAAGAGGATCTTGCACGCGCGGCAGGCGCAGAGGAGCTGCCGTCGCTCGAGGTCGAGCAGGTGCCGGTGCACGGCGTCGATCGGCTCGCCGCAGAGATCGCAGCGCTCTTGCGCCTCCTGGTGTGCCGGCTCCGCGTTCGTCGAACGCTCGATCAGGCCGCGGAGCCGCGGGGAGAGCGTCGCGGGGCGTTGCGTGGAGCTTCCGCTCACGTCGCCGAGGCTGGAAGAGCGACCTTGACGATCCCCGTCTCCGAGGTCAGGAGCGGGATCGGCTCGACGTACAGCTCCGGGTCGTCCGGGCACCTGCCCGCGCCGCGGACGTCGAAGCGGCGGCCGCAGCCCGGGCAGCCGAGCTCGGACCCCTCGAGGGAGGCCTCGGCGAGCGAGTCGCCGCAGCCCGGGCAGTGGGGACGGTACGCGTAGAAGCTGCCGTCGAGGGCGACGAAGAGGACCGGCTCCCCGGAGACCTCCTTGAGCACGACCCCGCCCGACGAGAGCTCACGCAGCGCCCCGGCGACCGCCCACGCGCTCCCGTTCGTGGCTCGTGCGGTCTCCTGGCGCGGCGGCGCGAGGCGCCCGACCGACGCGACCGGGATCACCGCCGACGGCCGCTCGGACACCCCCTCGGCCTCGATTCGCTCGATCTCGGGAGCAGCCTTCTGGACGGCGTCCTCGACCGCGAGCCGCAGCGTCAACGACGAGGACGGGCAACCGTCACAGCTGCCGACGAGGCGAAGGTGAGCGACGCCTTCCTCGATGCCGAGCAGCTCGACGTTGCCCCCGTGCGACTGCAGGTACGGCCGCACCTCGTCGAGCGCCCGGGCGATGCGCTCCTCGACAGGAACGGGGTGGAGATCGTGGAGCAGCAGCAGGTGCGAGACGAGCTCGTCCTCGGCGAAGGCGGCGGCGAGTGTCCCGTCGTCGACATCGGCGACGCGCTCGACGATGCGGGTGAGGCCCTCCCCGTAGAGGTCGAGGAGGGCCTGCGCGGCTGTGAGGGCCGTCGTCCGCGCGGGTTCGTCGAGCGACTCGATCTCCCCGAGGAGAGTCTCGAGTCGCCCGACACGCTCGCTGAGCTCGCGCTCCTCCACGCGCTATGACGAGCCGTCGAGGCCGAGCATCGGCGAGTGCACGCGCTTCAGCGTCTTCCCCTGACCGAGGTACATGTGGACGCCGCACGGCAGGCACGGGTCGAAGGCGCGGACGGTGCGCATGATGTCGATCCCCCTGAAGTTCTCACGGTCGTTCTCCTCGAAGATCTTCAGACCCTGGACGGCGTCCTCGTACGGGCCCGGAGTGCCGTAGAAGTCACGAGGGCTCGCGTTCCATGGCGTCGGCGGGTAGGGGTGGTAGTTCGCGATCTTCCCGTCACGGATCACGAGGTGGTGCGACAGGACCCCGCGCACCGCTTCGTGGAAGCCGCACCCGATCGCCTCGTCGGGAACCGTGAAGTTGTTGAAGACCTTCGTGTCGCCCGAGCGGGAGAGGGTCAGGGCCTGGTCGATGAAGTACGCCGCCATCGCGGCGGAGTACGCGATGAAGTACGCGCGCGCCCGCCCGCGCTCGAGCGTGTTCGACCACTGCGGCACCTTCCACTCGAACTGCATCTCCGGGAACCCGGGCGACTTCGGCAGGGTGATCTGGACGCTCGAGCCCGTCGCCTTCACGTTCGGCGTGTCCACGAGGCCGGCGAGGGCCGTCACCCACAGGCGTGCGAGCGGGCCGCCACCGGTGTCGAGCGCGACGTACTCGCCCGTGCGCTTGTCGTACCAGCGGGGGCTCATCACCCAGCTGTAGTTGCCGCCCTCGAGGTCGCGCTTCTGCGGCTTCGGAATCGTCGTCTGGTTCCACGGGTGGCGCTTGTCGATCGGGTTCCCGAGCGGGTCGCGATCGACGAACGTCTCCTCGTTCTCCCAGTCCTCGTAGTACGAGCTCCCGAGGAGAATGCGCAGCCCGAGGTTGATGTCGAGCAGGCTCGTCGTCACGAGCTCGCCGTCGATGACGACGCCGGGCGTGACGTACTGCGCCCGGCCCCACTTCTCCATGTTCGCGTACGTGTAATCGACGACGTTCGGGTCCTGCCAGGCGCCCCAGCAGCCGAGCAGCGTCCGCCGCAGGCCGACCTGCTCGTACCCGGGCAGGGCCTGATAGAAGAAGTCGAAGACGTCGTCGTTCATCGGCACGGCCTTCTTCACGAAGTCGAGGACGCGCATGAGCCGCACCAGGTACTCAGTGAACGTCTGCGGCGTCGGCTGTGTCCCCGTGCCGCCCGGATAGAGCGTCGAGGGATGAACGTGTCGCCCCTCCATCAGGCAGAACATCTCCCGCGTCACCCGGCTGATCTGCAGCGCTTCGCGGTAGACCTCTCCGGTGAACGGGTTGAACGCCCGCATGATGTCCGCGATCGTGCGGTAGCCGTGGATGTCGGCGTGGGGCGCCTCCGTCCGCTCCGCGAGCGCGAGGACGCTCGGGTTCGTCTCCTTCACCATCTGCTCACAGAAGTCGACGAAGACGAGGTTGTCCTGGAATATGGTGTGGTCGAACATGTACTCGGCGGCTTCGCCGAGGTTGTAGATCCACTCCGCCATGGGCGGCATCTTGATTCCGTACGCCATGTTCTGCGCGTAGACGGAGCAGACGGCGTGATTGTCGCCGCAGATACCGCAGATCCTGCTCGTGATGAAGTGCGCGTCCCGCGGGTCCTTGCCCTTCATGAAGACGCTGTAGCCGCGGAAGACGGACGAGGTGCTCTTGCACTCCACCACTTCCTTGTTGTCGAAGTCTATCTTGGTGTAGATCCC
>JALZFG010000393.1 GCA_030861645.1 Actinomycetota bacterium | reverse complement strand
GCTCCAGCTCGCGGGCGCCGACCGCGTGCTGACGATGGATCTGCATGCGGGTCAGGTCCAGGGCTTCTTCACGATCCCGGTCGACCACATGACCGCCCTGCCGCTCTTCGCGCGGCACTTCCGTGATCTCGGCCTGCGGGGAGAGGGCGTCGTTTCCGTCGCCCCGGACGCGGGGCGTGCAAAGGTCGCGATCCGCTTTGCGGAGATGATCGACGGTGGCTGGGCCGTGATGCACAAGACGCGCCCGGCTCACGACGAGGCGGCCGTGACCGAGATCACGGGGCGAGTGCAGGGCAAGGTCGCGATCGTCGGCGACGATCTCACGACGACCGGGAGCACGCTCGTCGCGGGCGCGCAGGCGCTCAAGGAACACGGCGCGCGCGACGTCTGGATCTTCGTCACGCACGCGCTCCTCAACGTCGGCGCGCTCGAGCGCCTCGGGGACGCGGACATCGCCGGGATCGTCGTCACCGACACCGTCCCGGTCGACCCGCTGAAGCGGCCCGCGAACATGACGGTGCTGACCGTCTCCAGTCTGCTTGCCCAGACGATCATGAACGTCTTCGCCGGCGAGTCCGTCTCCGCGATCTTCGGCGGCGAGAACCAGCTGTTCTGACGGGAACGGCTCACGCAAGCGGTCGCGCCGTCTCTCTACCAGCGTTGCAGCGACAGGAGGTGCAGCGTGCCGGCCGAGGAGAACAGGGCTCTCATCCGTCGGTTCTTCGAGGCGATCGACGCCGGGTGCAAAGCCGGTGACGCGGAGATCCTCGACGAGTTCCTGGCGCCCGGCTTTGTCGAGCACAATCCCTTCCCGGGAATACCGCCGACGCGCAAGGGCTGAAACAGGCCTTCAGGGAGTTCGCCGCGGGCGCTCCGGGCTATCGCGTCGTCGAGGACCTCGTCGCCGAAGGAGATACGGTCGCGGGCGGATCACGGCGTACGGCAGGCACGAAGGGAATTTCTTCGGTATCCGGTCGACCGGTAGAGAGATCCGCGTCAGCGGGATCGCGATCTGGCATCGTCGACGGCAAGATCGTCGAGCACTGGCACGAGACGATCAGCTCGGGTTGATGCAGCAACTCGGCGCGGTTCCTACGCCCGAAGCGGAGGCTTAGCCTAGGGCCCTCGCTGATAGGAGCGCGAGCAGTTCCCCTCGCGCGACGTCCTACTCGCCTTCCTGGACTTCGTAGATCTCGTCGGCGCTCAACCCGTGCCCTTCGCGGTGAACTCGATGCGCGGTCTCCGCGACGCGGACTCGACGTTGCGCAGATCGAAGTAGAGCGGCATGCGGCCTTCTTCTCGTCGTTTCGGATCCTAAGCGTCGCCCATCCTCGGGGAAGGTCTCGCTGACGCCGGCGGAGGAGCGGCCGCGCTCAGCGGCTCAAGGTGCCGAATCCGGGCGCCTCGTCCGAAATCGGAAGACGATGCTCGTCACGATTCCCAGAAGCCACCCGACGATGCCGGTGACGAGGATGATCCACACCAGCGATTGGCGTGTCGAGCCGAAGACCCAGCTCACCTCGACCTTGCGCGTGTTTGCGACGACGAGAGCGATCAGGATCACGAGCAGAGCGACGAGAGCACCGGTCCAGGTGTACAGCCATGCGCGCCGCGCCCGGCGGCGCATTCGGTCTGCTCGCGCCTCGCGCTGCTCCGCGGTTACGCCCGCCTCGGTCTGTCTCGGGTCTGCCGGCAACTGGCCGAAGGCTAGCCCTCGCGCGAACTCGCCATGTCCCTCTGTGCCTCCCGCGTTGGAGCTAGAACCAGTTCCTGCGGCGAAAGTACGTGAGCAGAAGCATGATTGCAGCGAGCTCGAGACCGATTCCGAGCCCGAAGAACGCGATCGCGCCGTCGACGTGCCTGACCATCCAGCCGAAGTTCTGGCCGAAGAATCCGGTGATGAACGCCAGCGGCAGGAAGATCGCCGCGATCACCGTGATCTGCTTCATCACCTCGTTCAGCCGGCGTGAGGACGACGAGAGATAGATGCCGATCACACCTGCCATCAGCTCCGTGGATGTATCGAGCGTCGCATTCAGCCGGAGTAGGTGGTCGTAGATGTCACGAAAGTACGGCTGCGTCTCCTCCGTCGCACCGGGCAGGTCGGCGGCACCGGAGGCGATACGCCCGAAGACGTCGCGCTGAGGAGCGACGACCCTGCGGAGCCGGGCGATGCGCCGCTTCATCGCAAGCACGTCCTGGAGCAGCTCCTCCTTCGGCGACCGCAACAACTCGTCCTCGATCAGCGCGAGCCGTTCGTCGAAGCGGGCTATCGGCGCGACGAAGCTGTCGACGAGCGCGTCCACGACGGCGTGCACCATCAGCGCGGTGCCGTCGCGGAGCATGCGACCGTGCGCGTACGAGCGGTGGAGCGCATCGAGCGCGGGCGCGTCGTCGCGGCGCAGCGTGAGCAGGAAGCGCTCCGAGAGGTAGCAGTGAACCTCGACGAGGTCGTCGTCGTCGGGTGCGTGGCCGTACACGACGAGGAAGTCGAAGCTCTCGTACTCCTCGAGCTTGGGTCGCTGACCGAAGTGGGAGGAGTCCTCGATGGCGAGGGGGTGGAGGTCGAGTACCTCGTGGAGGAGCTCGAGGTCGCGGCGCGCCGGTCGTTGCAGATCGAGCCAGAAGAACCCTCGCGCAAGGCGCTGCTCCAGACGCTCACGGTCGAGGGCGGCCTCTTCGACCGCTCCGTTTCGATCGACGACGCGGCAACTCACCGCGCCTCAGACCCTACCGCTCGTGCCGGTCTTTCGGGCGAAGCGCGTCCGCTCCTGCGACTTGCTCATCCTCCCGCAGTCTGGATGACCCGTGTTCCTGGCGCTCGGGGTGCTCGGGCTAGACTACGCCGCCGTGGCGGAGGAGAGGATGCGGCTCGAGGTGAGGCCTCGCGAGACCACGGGCTCGCGCGAGTCGCGCCGGCTGCGGAAGCAAGGCCTGATTCCGGGAGTCCTCTACGGGCGCGGGAATCATCCGCGCGTGATCTCGATCCCCGAGCGTGAGCTTCGCCGCGTCCTGACGGGGGCGCACGGTCTGCATGCGATCCTCGACGTCGTGCTCGAGGGCGAGCGCACGACGCATCCGTCGATCCTCAAGGAGTACCAGCGCGATCCGGTGCGCGGCGCCCTCGCGCACGTCGACCTCTTGGAGGTTCGGCTCGACCGGCCGATCCAGGCGCAGGTGGTCGTCGAGCTCGTCGGCGAGCCGGAGGGCGTGAAGGAAGGCGGCGTCCTCTCGCAGGTCACCCGGGAGATCACGGTCGAGGCGCTGCCGATGGACGTCCCGGACCGGATCGAGCTCGACGTCAGCGGGATGGCGATGGGCGACACGCTTCGGCTGGCCGACCTCGCCCGTCAGGACGGGGTGACGTTCCTCGACGATCCCGAGGAGACCGTCCTCGCGACGGTCACGCTGCCCACTCGCGTGGTCGAGCCGGAGGAGATGGTCGAGGAGGAGGAGGGCGTCGAGGCGATTCCTCCGGAGGAGAGGCCCGAGGGTGCCGCCGAGGGACCCGTCGAGCCCGGTGCTCCGGGCGATGCGGGGCCCCACGGCGAGCCCGGAACCGCTCCCGGCTAGCCGGTGCGGCTCTTCAGGCGAGGTGCTCGCGCCTCGTCGCTCGATCTCCTCGTTGCCGGCCTCGGCAATCCCGGGCGGGAGTACGAGCGCACGCGTCACAACCTCGGGTGGCTCGTCGTCGACGAGCTCGCCCGACGCCTGGCCGCTTCCTTCCGGTCGAAGTTCTCGGGGAGGGTGAGCGAGGTGCGCGCGGGAACACGGCGGCTCGCCCTGCTCAAGCCCGAGACGTATATGAACGAGTCGGGCCGGTCGATCGGAGCCGCCGTCCGATTCTTCAAGGTTCCGCCGCCGCGGCTGCTTGTCGTCCACGACGACGTCGACCTCGAGCCCGGCCGCCTCCAGGCTCGCCTCGGCGGAGGTCTCGCCGGGCACAACGGGCTCCGCTCGATCGCAGACAGCCTCGGGACACGCGAGTTCATGCGGCTTCGGATCGGCGTCGGGCGCCCCGGGAAGGGCGACCGCCGCTCCGTCTCCGACTACGTCCTGTCGCCGTTCGAGCCCGAGCTCGATGTCGACGCGCTCGTTACCCGCGCGGCCGACGCGGTCGAGGCGATCCTCCACGACGGCCTCGAGAAGGCCCAGACCCGCTTCAACTAAGGCCCGCTCGGGCGTCATGCCTCGCCGGCGACGAAGTTGGATCGGAGTCGGCACTGTCTCGTTCGGCGTTTGTCGCTACGCTCGACCGCGGGAGGAGGG
>JALZFG010000380.1 GCA_030861645.1 Actinomycetota bacterium | reverse complement strand
GCCCGCGGCCGCGGGGCGCGGCTCCGCGGCGACCTCCGCCAGCAGGCGCGTGAAGCTAGCCCTTCTCGGGGCCGCGAACTCGTGAGGTTGTGACACGCTTCATGCAGCTGCGACCGGGTGGCCGGCGGCGACGTCATCGGCGAGGGCCCGCTCGAGACTGTGCAGAAGACGGCGACGCCGATGCCTTCCGCGCTGACGACGGACCGGTTGCCGCGGGGAAGCCGCCGGATCAGGGCGTGCAGGCGAGGGCGGCGAAGGTCGTAAACCCGGGAGGGGTCCGTGGGGAGAGCGTGCCCTCCCCACGCTAAAAGAGCCCAACGGTGCGGCCGTCGGCGTCGATATCGACGTCGTACGCTGCGGCGCGCTCGGCGAGGCCCGGCATCGTCTGGATATCCCCGCACAGCGGAACCAGCCAGCCCGCTCCCGTGTAGGCGCGGACATCGCGGACGGCGACCGTGAAGCCCGTCGGCGCGTTCAGGAGCGCCGCGTCGTGCGAGAGCGACAGGTGCGTCTTGGCCATGCAGATCGGCAGCCCGTCGAGCCCGTCCGCCGTGTAGTGGTCGATCTTCTCTCGAGCGACCGCGAGGAAGGACACGCCGTCCGCCCCGTAGACCCGCTTTGCGATTGCCTCGATCTTCTCGTCGATCGGAGCGTCGAGCGGGTAGGTGGGCTCGAACGCGACCGGCTCGGCGACCGCGCCGGCGACCGCACCCGCGAGCGCCGCCGCACCCGCGCCGCCGCGGTCGAACGCCTCATTCGTCTCGGCCGCGTGCGCTCCGTACTCGAGCGCGAGCCGGCGCACGGCGTCCAGCTCTCCGTCGGAGTCGCCGGGGAACCGGTTGATGGCGACTACCGCCTTCAGCCCGAAGCCGGCGACGATGCCGAGATGGCGGCGGAGGTTCGCCGAGCCCCTCTCGATCGCATCGATCCCCCCGTCCGGGTCTCCGCCGTGGTGCTTGAGCGCGCGCACCGTCGCGACGACGACGACCGCGCTCGGCGAGAGCTTGCCGACGCGGCACACGATGTTGAGGAACTTCTCCATCCCCATGTCCGACCCGAACCCGCTCTCGGTCACGATGTAGTCCCCGAGCTTCAGCGCGACGAGGTCGGCCACGAGCGAATTGTTTCCGTGCGCGATGTTGGCGAAGGGGCCGCAGTGGACGAACGCCGGCTGCCCCTCCAGCGTCTGGACGAGGTTCGGCTTGAGCGCATCCTTGAGCAATACCGTCATCGCGCCAGCCGCCTTCAGCTGCTCGGCGGTCACGGGCTCGCCCTCAAACGTCGCGCCGACGGTGATCTGACCAAGTCGTCGCCGCAGATCGTCGAGGTCGCGCGCGACGGCGAGGATCGCCATCACCTCTGACGCCGCGGTGATGTCGAACCCCGTCTCTCGGACGTAGCCGTTCGCACGCCCCCCGAGGCCGACGACGATCGAGCGGAGAGCGCGGTCGTTGATGTCGACGCACCGGCGCCACGTGATCGTCAGCGGGTCGATGCCGAGCTTGTTGCCGTGCAGCAGGTGCGTCTCGAGGATCGCGGCGAGCAGGTTGTTCGCCGCTCCCACGGCGTGGATGTCTCCCGTGAAGTGGAGGTTCAGATCCTCCATCGGCAGGACCTGCGCATAGCCTCCGCCCGCGGCGCCGCCCTTCAGCCCGAAGACGGGGCCGACGGACGCCTCGCGCAGGCACAGCACCGGACGCTCGCCGATGTAGCCGAGGCCCTCGGTCAGCGAGACGGACGTCGTCGTCTTTCCCTCTCCCGCCTTCGTCGGCGTGATTGCGCTGACGCAGATGAGCTTCCCGTCCGCGCTTCCCTGGAGCCGCTCCAGCACGGAGAGATCGACCTTCGCCTTGTGCTTCCCGTACCCGTCCCACTCGTGCGGCTCGAGCTCGAGCTCGGCGGCGATGTCGGCGATCGGCCGAAGCTGCGCCTGCTGCGCAATCTCGAGGCTCGTCGGCATCGCCGTGGTCATCCCGTTAGTGCGAGACGGCGGCCGCGGCCAGCTCGGAGACGAGGGTGTCCGTGTAGAAGCGCTCGAGCGCGAAGGGCGCGATCAGTCTCGGCGTCCTGCCCGTCGCCACGAGCTCCGCGAGCGTCGTTCCGACGATCGGCGCCGCCTTGAAGCCGTAGGTGCCCCACCCGCAGCTGACGAGGAAGCCCTCGACCTCGGTCACGCCGAGGATCGGGCTGTAGTCGGGGCTGAGATCGCAGAGTCCCGTCCACTGCCGCAGCACGTTCAAGCGCTCGAGCTGCGGGAAGAGCTCGAGCGTATGGCGGGCCGAGTACTCGAGGAAGGGGAAGGTGCTCGTCCCTCGGTAGGTCGTGTACGGCTCGATCTCGGCGCCGATCAGGATCTCTCCGCGGTCGGTCTGCGAGATGTAGACGTGCATTTGCGACGAGACGATGATCACGTCGAGGAACGGCTTCACGGGCTCGGTCACGAACGCCTGCAGGATGTGCGTCGTGATCGGAAGCGGCACATCCGCCAAGTCGGCGACGAGCGTCGACCAACCCGCGGCCGCGCTTACGACCGTCTCGCAGGCGATCGGCCCTCGATTCGTCCGCACACCCGTCACACGCCCGTTCGAGCGCTCGATTCCCGTGACCTCCGTGTACGGGTGGATCTCGACGCCGCGCCGGTCGGCGCCGCGGGCGTAGCCCCAGACGACGGCGTCGTGCCGGATGATCCCTCCGGGCGGGTGGTAGAGCGCGCCGAGAACGGGCCACGTGACGTTCTGGGAGAGGTCCATCACCGGGCAGAGGCGCGCGATCTCCTCGGGCGAGACGACCCGGCTCTCGATCCCGAGCAGCTGGTTGACCTCGGCTCGCTCCGTCATCGTGATCATCGCGCGGTCGGAGTGGGCGAGGGTGAGATGGCCCTGCTGCGAGAAGAGGAGGTTGAAATCGAGGTCGATCGAGAGCCCTTCGTAGAGCTTCACGCTCTCGCGGTAGAACTCGGCGCCTTCACGCGTGCGGTAGTTCGCGCGGATGATCGTCGTGTTGCGGCCCGCCGCGCCCGACCCGATGTAGCTCTTCTCGAGGACGGCGACGTTCGTGATGCCGTGGTTCTTCGCGAGGTAGTACGCGGTCGCCAGGCCGTGCGACCCGCCGCCGACGATGACCACGTCGTAGCGCTGACGGAGGTCACCCCGGCGGCGCCACATGCGCCGCTCCAGGAAGAGGTCCTTCATGCCCTCGGCCCTCCGCCGAGCGGCCTCGCTGCGTCGACGACGACGTCCCAGAGGTAGTGCCCGAACTCCTGCCGGAAGAAGACCCGGTAGCCCTCGGGTGCGTGGCGAAACACGAAGGCGCGTATCCGAGCCACCGGGCCGGCTGCCGGTAGCCGCTCGAGATCGAGATCCGTGACGCGCCGCATGACCTGCGAGGCGCCCCGGCCCTCGATCTCGAGC
>JALZFG010000361.1 GCA_030861645.1 Actinomycetota bacterium | reverse complement strand
ACGGCTCGGGAACAGGCTGAGCTCACGCGCGACCGTCAGCGAGGGGATGCAGAACATGGTGTGCGCCTACCTCTCGCTTGCGCTTCTCGTCGGCCTCGGCGCGAACGCACTGTTCGGCTGGTGGTGGGCCGATCCCGCGGCGGCGCTCGTCATCGCCGCCGTCGCGCTCAAGGAGGGGCGCGAAAGCTGGCGGGGCGAGAGCTGTTGCGATGCCTGCTGATCCGGCATGAGAGTCCGCTCTCTGGCACGAGTCGTGTGAGGCGTGGCCTCGGTCCTGTTCGTCTGTGTCCACAATGCCGGCCGCTCGCAGATGAGCGAAGTCCTGTTCGAGCGGGCGGCGAACGGCCGCCATGAGGCGTTTTCCGCCGGAACGACGCCCGGCGACGGCGTGTACCCGGAGGTCGTGGGAGTCATGCGTGAACTTGGTATCGACATCTCCCAGCGGAAGCCGAAGGCACTCACGCGAGAGCTTGCCGAGCAGGCAGACGTCATCGTGACGATGGGCTGCGGCGATGCTTGCCCGTACATCCCGGGCAAACGCTTCATCGACTGGGAGTTGCCCGACCCGAAGGGGCTTCCGGTCGAGCGGGTACGCGAGGTCCGCGATGAGATCGCGCATCGAGTGCAGAGGCTCGCGGCCGAGCTGCCGTAAACCGCGCAAGTTCGTGCCACCGCGTCGCTCGACCGATCACGACGCCGCTGGCGGCGAGAGGTTCAGCGCGGAAGGCGCCGCGCTCGCTACCTAGCCGCCAACCCTCAACCAACCCTCAACGGGGTCTGACCCCGCACCGGGCGGCCCCGCGCGAGGCGCCCTCGCCGCGTGACGCGCTCGTTCTCCCGCATACCAGCCGGGGCGCTGAGCGATCGGTCGCGATCGCCGCGCGCTCCTACAGCTCCTCCGGAGATGCGATCCGGTAGAAGAACGGCCCCATCCCCGCTTGCGAGACGGCGAAGCTGACTCGGAGGAAATCTTCGAGCGCTCGCGCCGATTCCAGTCCGCCGGCGTCGACCGGCTCGTACCCGGCGTCCCAGGTCAGCTGCGCGGTGACCGGTTTCGCGCCGTCGTCGCCGCAATAGAGCGAGCTCGGCCTCGCGCGCGCGCTGCTCACCCGGTCATACAAGCGCGCGAAGTTCGTGTTGAACGCCTTCGCCACGGGACCTCCCGTCAGCGACTTCACGTACTCCGCCAGCGACGCGAAGCCCTGCGGACGCTCCCCGCGCGCGATGTTGGTCGCATCGACCACGGGTACCCCCTCGAGACCGCTCACCGCGCCGACGGCGTCGGTGATCGCGGCGGACGGGACGGCGAGCAGGACGGCGTCCGCCCCCGACGCATCCCCGCCGCCGCGCCCGAGCTCGACGACGTCGTGGCCCGCGTCGCGCCAAAGCCGCGCAAGGCCGCCGCCTACGTTGCCCCTGCCGATAACGACGATCCGCATCTCCTCGTCCCCCTTTCTCTCGGCGTCTGCCTGCATCAACGCCGCATCGGGGAGGAGACTTCCGTTCGTCGCGCACCCGTCACCTGCCGGTTGCGTCCTCGGCGCGGATGCGAGAGGGTTGGCACTTGCCTCCTCCCGCGACACACCGCCGGGGTGTGTTTCCTTCAGCCGCTTCGGGGAACAACGGCGCCCGCCTGCTATGACGACCCCCCTCCTGGAGCAGCTCCTCGAACACGAGGACGTCCAGCAGCTCGTTGATGCCGCCGATCAGGCGGGCTCGGTGCGAGCGAGCGACGTGGCCGAGCTCGCGGAGGTTCACGCGCTCGACGAGCTTGAGGTGGCGATGCTTCGCGCCGAGCTCGAGCAGCGGGGCCTCGAGGTGATCGAGGGCGAGCGGCCGCCGGTCGAGGAGGAAGAAGCGCCGCCCCCGCCGCCGACGCTCGAGGAGACGACGACCGACGCTCTGCAGCTCTTCCTGCGCGAGGCCGGCCGCCATCGGCTGCTGACGGCGGCGCAGGAGGTCGAGCTGGCCAAGCGGGTCGAACGCGGGGACATGCAGGCGAAGCAGCGGATGATCCAGTCGAATCTCCGCCTCGTCGTGTCGATCGCCAAGCACTACCGGAACCAGGGCCTTCCGTTCCTCGACCTGATCCAGGAGGGGACCCTCGGCCTGATCCGTGGCGTCGAGAAGTTCGACTGGCGCCGTGGCTACAAGTTCTCGACGTACGCGACCTGGTGGATCCGGCAGGCCGTGGCGCGGGCGCTCGCGGACAAGGCGCGAACGATCCGTATGCCGGTGCACGTCGTCGAGCGGATGCAGAAGCTGAGTCGGGCGGAGCGCACCCTCTGGACGCAACTCGGTCGCGAGCCGACGCTCACGGAGATCGCCGCCGAGGCCAATGTTCCGCTCGACCAGGCGAAGGAGGCGCGGGCCGCCGCGCGCGCGTCGATGAGCCTGGATCAGCCGATCGGCGAGGAGGAAGATGCCGTCCTCGGCGATTTCGTCGCCGGCGATGGCCCTGCGCCGGACGAGGAGGTCGAGGTCGCGCTCCGGCGGGAGGCCGTCCGCAAGGTGCTGAACTCGCTGCCGCGGCGCGAGCGCGAGGTGCTGGTGATGCGCTACGGGCTGGGCGACGCGCAGCCCGAAACGCTCGAGACGATCGGACGCAAGCTCGGTCTCACGCGTGAGCGCGTGCGCCAGATCGAGTTGGACACGCTGCGGCGCCTCGCCCACGTCAACGAGATGGCGTCCCTCGCGCGCTGATCGCGCGCGCGCTGTCCGGCGGCGCGGCGGCAGCGCGCGCGAGCACGAGATGCGCGGCGAGGGCTCGCAAAGCCCGTGCTCGACGATGAGCGGTCGAGCGGCGAGCACCTCCCTCGTGCCGTCCCAGCGCGACGAGCCGCTGAAGCCTTGGGGGTCGGTCTCCTCACAGACTGCCCGCAGGACGCAGCCATTCCAGGCGCGCCGGGGCCGGAGGAGCCCTGGCGTTCTGTCCGATGAGGCGCGTACGATACGACCTGTGTTTGCAAGCGTGGCAACGGAGGCGACGGACTCGCTCGCGCATCGCCCGCGCGCTCGCCGAGAAGACGAGGAGCCCGAGCGCGCCGCTCCGATCGAGCGCCTCGAGGACGAGCTCACCGAGCTCGCGGCGCAGATCAACGCCGGCACCTGCCGCTGGCTCGAGCTCCTCGCCGAGTTCGACCGCCGCGACGGCTGGGGGCAGCCGGGCGTGCGCTCGTGCGCCGACTGGCTCTCCTGGCGCTGCGCCGTCTCCCCGAGCGAGGAGCGCGACCACGTGCGCGTCGCGCACAAGCTCTGCGAGCTGCCCCTGATCCGCGCCGCCTTCTCGCGCGGCGAGCTCTCCTACTGCAAGCTGCGCGCGCTGACCCGGATCGCGAACGAGCGCTGCGAGCAGGAGCTGCTCGAGCTGGCCGCGCTTCTGACCGCCGCGCAGCTCGAGCGCGCGCTTTCTGCCTACCGGCGCGCCACGAGCGAGCAGGCGCGCGAGGGACACGGAGCCGAGTTCCTGAGCTCCTTCTGGGACGAGGACGGCTCGCTCCGCCTGCGCGCGCGCCTGCCGGCCGAGGAGGGGGCGCTGCTCGTGCGCGCGCTCGATGTGGTGGTGAGCATGCCGATCGTCGTGGACTTGCCGGCGCCGTTCCGTCCGAGCAGGCCGAACATCTCGCCGATCGCGACATCGAAGTCGATGCCCTTGACCGCCCGGACACCGCCGGGATACGTCTTCGTGAGCCGCCTGACGGCGACCGCGGGGCGGTGAACCGTTCGGCCTGGGCGATCAGGCCGCCGCGGAGCGGCCGTTGCTGTGCATTGCCTTGGGGAGCGTTCTCCTCCTGCAGCAAGCGCTGCGCTGTGCCTTGCACCCGTAAGACGAATGCCCGATCACGAACGTGACCGCCGGCCCCGCGGCGCGCCCGCCGGCGCGGTCCGGTCGCCGCTCCGTTAGGCGAAAGCGAACGTGCAGCTCCCGGTGCGCCGCCCGACATGGCGCCGTCCAGATGCAAGGTTGCAGCAGCGGAAGGACGCGTGTCGTTGCGCTGGGCGCGCTAGTGTCGGCGCGACCCTGCATTCCGCGGTGGAGGAGGCCGGCACGATGAGCGTTGGTGTTGAGGAGAGCGAGCGACGGATCTTCCGTTTCAAGGTAGGAAGCTTCGACTGCGTCGCGATCAATGACGGAACGTTCTTCTACACCGCCGATCAGTACTTCAGCAACGCCGACCCGGACCTGGTGACCGCGGCGCTGGCCGAGCATCGGCTCCCGCGCGACCGGATTCCCTCGCCCTACACCTGCCTGTTAGTGGACACTGGTGGGCGCGTTGTCGTCGTCGACACCGGCGCCGACCGGACCGCAATGCGCGATTTCCTGCCTGCTGGCGTCGAGGCTGACGTGGGCCGCTTCACCGAGGGCGTGGCCGAGGCGGCCGTCGATGTGGTGGACGTCGAGCGGGTGATCGTTACGCACGCGCATCCGGACCACATTGGCGGCAACACGGACGGTGCGGGCGCACCGCGATTTCCGCGCGCGCGCCTCACGATCTGGCGCGCGGAGTGGGAGTACTGGACGTCCGAGGCCACGCTGGCGGCCCAGCCGCCGGCGTTTGCCGACCCAGTGCGCAAGCACCTGCTGCCGCTGGCCGACCGTGTCGAGCTGCTCGACGAAGAAGGCGAGATCGTGCCCGGCATCCGGGCGGTTCCCGCCCCCGGTCACACGCCGGGGCACATGGCGCTTGCGATCCGCTCCGACGACGCGGAGTTGCTCTACATCTCTGATGCGGCGCTTCACCCGCTGCACCTGGAGCATCCCGACTGGTGCACGGTCTGGGAGATGGATCCGGACCGCGCGCTACGCAGCCGTCGCGTCCTGTTCGACCGCGCGGCGTCCACCGGCGCGCTCGTGCTCGCGTTTCACTTCCACCCCTTCCCTAGTCTTGGCCGCGTACAAAAGGCGCGAAGCGGCTGGGTATGGCACCCGTCTCAGATACGCCCGTGACGACCATAGACACCCTGTCTTGAGCCTCGACGAGCTGCCACGAATGCGTCGTCGACCTGCTCCGTCAGACGACGAGGAGCAGCGGTCCGGGACGGGAAGCGACGAGGTCGCGACGTTGACGAGGGCTGGGTCGAACTGCTTGACCCAGCGCCGCCGAACTCGACGAGCACGTCCCGGTCACGCTCCACGGTCAGTGGCGCTACCGGCTGCTCACGCCGACTGACGAGAAGGTAAGACGGAGGCCTCGCGATTGGTCGCCCGAGCGCGTTCGCGATTGCCTCTCACAGCTTCGACACGACCTCCTCCGGATCCGACAGCTGCTCGAACCAACGCGAGAGGCGCTGCGCCGTGTCGTGGACAACCGCGTCAAGCTGGAGGGAGCGGACGAGATCTTCGGCCGCGAAGTCGAGCTGCGCTTCGCCAATGCTACGACAGGCTCCTGCGCGCGAGCGAGCACTCGACGTCTGCCGCGACCTGCTCTCCTCCCGCCGCTCCCGCGGACTTGCGCGCGCGCAACCGTCGCTTCGGCCTGGCGATC
>JALZFG010000326.1 GCA_030861645.1 Actinomycetota bacterium | reverse complement strand
CTCCCGATCCGTCCGCACGCCGAGGTCGAGCTCGAGCGGCGGGCCCTTCGGACACAGGCTCGGCGGCTTGGGATCGCTGGTCAGCGCGGTCACGCCGACGGTGGCGCCAGCAGCTGCGGCGGCGGCGACCGAAACGAGGACGAGGATCCGCGCGCGCGGGGTCATGCCCCGACGATAGCCACCTCGCGGCTCCTGCACGCCCCGCCGGCAGCCGCACCGGCGTTCCCGTTGCTCCACCGCTATACTTTTGATAGTGACGAGCTATCGAGAGTTGCTGACGAAGGTCAAGAGCGAGATCGACGAGATCGACGCTCCGCACGCGCGCGAGTTCCTCGACTCCGTCGATCGCCCGCTCGTGCTCGACGTGCGCGAGCGCGACGAGTGGGAGGAGGGCCACCTTCCGGGCGCGCTCCACATCCCGCGCGGGTCGCTGGAGTCGAAGATCGAGCAGGTGGCGCCGGATCGCGACCGCGAGATCGTCGTCTATTGCGCCGGCGGGAGTCGCTCGGCGTTCGCCGCCAAGACGCTCGAGGAGCTCGGCTACGAGCGGGTCAGGTCGCTTGCGGGCGGGTACACCGACTGGAAGCGGAACGGCTTTTCGGTCGAGTTGCCGCGCTCGCTCGACGGCGAGCAGCGGCGGCGCTACAGCAGACATCTCCTCATCCCCGAGGTCGGGGAGGCAGGCCAGTTGAAGCTGCTCGATGCACGCGTGCTGCTGATCGGCGCCGGCGGGCTCGGCTCTCCGGCGAGCCTCTACCTCGCGGCCGCCGGGATCGGCAAGCTCGGGATCGTCGACGATGATGTCGTCGACGCGACGAACCTGCAGCGCCAGGTGATCCACTCGACGGCACGGCTCGGCGAGGCGAAGGCGCTCTCGGCGAAGCGGACGCTCGAGGAGCTCAACCCCGACGTCGAGGTCGTCCCCTACCGCGAGCGGCTGACGTCCGAGAACGCCGACCGGATTCTCGGCGACGGCTGGGACGTCATCGTCGACGGCGCCGACAATTTCCCCACGCGCTACCTCGTGAACGACGCTTCCGTTTGGCACGGGATCCCGGTCGTGCACGGCTCGATCTTCCGCTTCGAGGGGCAGGTGACGGTCTTCAAGCCTCACGAGGGGCCGTGCTACCGCTGCCTCTTTCCCGAGCCTCCGCCCCCCGAGCTCGCTCCGAGCTGCGCGGAGGGAGGCGTCCTCGGCGTCCTGCCGGGCGTCGTCGGGTCGCTCCAGGCCGCAGAGGCGCTGAAGCTCGCGCTCGGCATCGGGGACGTCCTCGTGGGTCGCCTGCTCCTCTACGACGCGCTGACGGCGACGTTCACCGAGGTCGCGCTGCGCCGCGACCCGCAGTGCCCCGTCTGCGGCGAGAACCCGACGATCAGCGAGTACGTGGACTACGTCGAGTTCTGCTCGGGCGGGGCGCACCCGCTGGCGACGTGAGCGTCGTCCGCATTCCCCCGACACTGCGCCAGGAGACGGGTGGGGAGCGCGAGGTTCTCGCCGAGGGCGAAACGGTGGGCGACGTGCTCCTCGACCTCGCCGCTCGCTTCCCCGGTCTCGGCCGGCAGATCCTCGAGGACGGCGAGATCGCTCCCTTCGTAAACGTCTACGTCGAGGGGGAGGACGTGCGCACGCGGCAAGGCCTCGAGACGCCGGTCGACGAGGGCGCGACAGTGATCCTGCTCCCGGCGATGGCGGGAGGTGCGTGCGCGGCGGCGGCGCCGAGGACGCTGCGGCGGAGACGCGCCGAGGCGGCGCCGGTCTAGCGGCGATAGGCGGCGTGCTTCCCGGGCCGTGAGGCAGCTTCCGGCGGTCTTCCCCTCGCTGCTCGAGCTCGTCGGCGAGACGCCGCTCGTCGAGCTCCGCCGGATCGGCGCCCCGAACGGCGTCCGCATCTGCGCGAAGCTCGAGGGACAGAACCCGACGGGGTCGATCAAGGACCGGATCGCCAAGGCGATGGTCGAGGCCGCCGAGGCGGCGGGTGAGCTCGAGCCGGGCCGCGAGCTGCTCGAGCCGACGAGCGGCAACACGGGAATCTCGCTCGCCCTCGTCGCGAAGCTGAAGGGCTACCGGCTGACGTGCGTGATGCCCGAGAACGCGACCGAGGAGCGGCGTCTGCTGCTCGAGCTCTTCGGGGCGCAGATCATCTCCTCGCCCGCCGACGAGGGCTCGAACGGGGCCGTCCGGCTGGCGCTCGAGCTCGCCGAGCGCGAGCCGCGCTACTTCATGCCGTTCCAGTACGCGAACGAGGCGAACCCCCGGGCACACTACGACGGAACCGGCGCGGAGATCGCCGAGGCGCTGGAGCGCGTCGACGTCCTCGTCGCCGGCCTCGGCACCGGTGGGACCCTGATGGGTGCCGGCGAGCGTCTGCGCGAACGCTTCCCCGACCTCGTCGTCGCGGCGGCCGAGCCGATGCCGGGCGACTCCGTGATCGGCCTTCGCTCGCTCGAGGACGGCTACGTCCCGCCAATTCTCGACGTCTCGAAGCTCGACCGAAAGCTCCTCGTCTCGAACGCGGACTCGGTCGCCGCGCTGCGAGTGCTGCTCGACCGCGAGGGCATCTTCGGCGGCGTCTCGTCAGGCGCCGTGCTCCACGTCGCAACCCGGCTCGCCGCGGAGCTCGACGAGGATGGCGTGGTCGTCTGCATCCTCGCGGACGGAGGCTGGAAGTACCTCTCGGCGGACTTCTGGCGGGCGCGCGAGGACGACGTGGAGCGCGCGATGGAGCGCCGCGTCTGGTGGTAGTCGGCGCGGCGGTACGCCGCAGCATGGAGGAGCACGCGCGGGCCGAAGCGCCGAACGAAGCCTGCGGCGTGGTCGTCCTTCGCGGCGGAATCGCCGAGCGCTACGTTCCCGGGCGGAACGCCGCCGCCTCGCCGTACCGGTTCGAGCTCGCGGTCGACCCCGAGGTCTGGTTCCTCGAGGACGACGGCTACGAGCTCGCCGTCTTCCACTCGCACGTCTCGGCGCCGGCGCGGCCCTCCCGCACCGACGTCGAGAACATCGGCCTCTGGGAGGGCCGCCCCTACCTGATCCTCTCGCTCGCGAACGGCGAGCTCGCTGCGTTCTCGATCAGGGGGGCGCGGATCGAGCAGCAGCCGCTCGACGGCGCGCCGGACTGAGCAACTAGCGAACCCGGAACGACCCCCTCATCGACGAGGCGTGGGGATCGCAGACGTACGTGTACTTCCCCTTCTTGAGCGTCAGCGTGACGGTCTTCTTCCCCATGAAGGGGACGCTGGTGATCTGCTTGCGCACGCCAGGGCCCTTGAGGTCGAAGTTGTGAATCGACGATTTGTCCGCAACGGCAATCGTGTACTTGCCCGCCTTGAGGGTCGTGACCTTCTTCCCGCCCTTGGTGAGCGTGATCGTGAAGCCGGGGCCGACCGTCCCGGTGAGCTTCTGCGTCGCCGGCGACGCGGTCGCGGTGAGCGTGAGCCCTGCGACGGCGACGGCGAGCAGCAGTGCGACTCGGCGCATCCAGTGCCTCCTCGGTTGATAGGTAGGTAGTCGACCGGTCCTACGCAGATCCTAGTCGGCCGGATGGTGGGAACCGACGCTACGTTTGGACGGCCGGCTGCTGCGGTTCAGTCGGGCCGGAGCGCGGGAAGTCGACGTCGAGCTTCTCGATCCGGGTCCCCTCGACGTCGGCGACGCGAAAGCGCAGCCCGTCGTACTCGACCTCGTCTCCCTCCTCCGGTGCTCGCCCGAGCTGCCCGAAGACGAAACCCGCGATCGTGTGGAAGTCCTCGACCGGGAGCGCTCGGCCGAAGCGCTCGTTGAAGTCGTCGATCGGGTACGTGCCGTGGATCCGGATCCGGCCGTTGCCCATCTCCTCGACGGACTCGTCAGGAAGGTCGAACTCGTCCTCGATCTCTCCCACGATCTCCTCGAGCAGATCCTCGAGGGTGACGATTCCCTGCATCGCACCGTACTCGTCGACGACGATCGCCATGTGCTGGTTGAGTCGCCGGAACTCAGCGAGGAGCGCGGCGAGGTCCTTCGTCTCCGGGACGACGTACGCGGGCCGGAGCAGCTCCGCGATGTCGACGTCCTCGATCCCGTGCTCGCGGACGGCGAGGAAGAGGTCGCGGAGGTGAAGGATGCCGACGATGTCGTCGAGCGACCCGCGGAAGACGGGGTAGCGGGTGTAGGGCGAGTCGACGACGGCGGCGACGCACTCGAGCGGCGGCACGTCGATCGAGAGGGCGACCACCTCGGGCCGCGGAACCATCACCTCGTGCGCCTCCTTGTCCGCGAACTCGAACACACGGTGGAGCATCTCCTCCTCGACTTCCTCGATCACGCCCGTCTCCTCAGCCTCCTCGACGCTGCGCCGGATGTCCTCCCGCGTGTGGACGAAGATCCCCGCCGGCGCGGGTCGAACCGCGAACAGTCGCGCGACCGCGTGCGAGGAGACCTGAAGCACCCAGACGACGGGATTGAGCACGCGCCCGAGCAACTCGAGCGGAACCGCGAGCAGCACGGCGAGCCGATCCGCTTTCTGAAGGGCGATCGCCTTGGGGACGAGCTCGCCGAGAACGAGGCTGAGGTACGTCAGGATCGTGAAGGAGAGCACGAACGCGACCGAGCGCGGCAGGAACGGGTCGAAGTAGTGCGAGATCAGTGGCTCGCCGACGGCGCCGACCAGGATCGAGAACACGGTGATCCCGATCTGAACCGTGCTGATGAAGCGCACCGGCTCGTCCATCAGCCGCAGGGCCACGCGGGCCGCGACATTGCCGCGCTTGGCCTGCTCGTCGAGCCGGCCGCGGCGCGCCGTCACGAGGGAGTACTCGGCCGCGACGAAGATCGCGCTCCCCACGAC
>JALZFG010000325.1 GCA_030861645.1 Actinomycetota bacterium | reverse complement strand
CCTCGATGGCGTCGACGGCGCCGCGCGAGCGCGCCCGCTGCTCCTCCATCAGGCGCGCGAATCCGTCCTCGTCGACCGCGAGTCCGCGGTCGGCCGCGAGCTCCCGCGTCAGCTCGAGCGGAAAGCCGTACGTGTCGTGGAGGCGGAAGGCGTCCTCGCCCGCGATCGCGTCCCCCCGCTCGGCGATTTCGTCGAAGAGGCGCAGGCCGCGCGCCAACGTCTGGGAGAAGCGCTCCTCCTCCGCGCGCACGATCTCCCGGATCTGGCCGCGGTGCTCGCGCAACTCCGGGTACCAGTCGCCCATGTGCTCGATGACGACGTCCGTCAGCGGCCACAGCTGCTCGAGCCCGATCGCGCGCGCCTGCTGGACCGAGCGCCGGATGACTCGGCGCAGCACGTACCCGCGGCCCTCGTTCGAGGGAGCGACCCCGTCCGCCGTGAGAAAGGTCATTCCGCGACCGTGATCGGCGAGGATGCGGTGCGCCTTCGTCGCCCGCTCCGACTCGCCGAAGGCGACGCCGCTCTCGGCCGCGATCCAGTCCATAATCGCGCGGTAGCCGTCCGTCTCGTAGACGGAGATGACGTCCTGGAGCACGCTCGCGGTTCGCTCGAGGCCCATCCCCGTGTCCACGTTCTGCTTCGGCAACGGCGTCACCGAGCCGTCGGCGTGAAGCTCGTACTCCATGAAGACGAGGTTCCAGAACTCGAGGTACCGCTCGCAGCCGCAGCCGGGCGCGCAGCTGGGCCGGCCACAGCTGAGCTCCTCGCCGCGGTCGTAGAAGAGCTCGCTGTCGGGGCCGCATGGGCCCGGCCCGCCGACGGACCAGAAGTTGTCCGCGCGTCCGAGGCGGACGATGCGCTCGGGCGGAAGGCCGATCCGCTCCCAGAGCGCGACGGCGACCTCGTCCTCGTCGAGGCGAAGCTCCGGGTCGCCCGCGAAGACGCTGACCCACAGACGGTCCCGGTCGATGTGCAGGTGCTCCGTGACGAACTCCCACGCGTGCTCGATCGCGCCTTCCTTGAAGTACTCGCCGAACGAGAAGTTGCCGAGCATCTCGAAGAAGGTCAGGTGGTAGCCGTCGAGACCCACCTCGTCGATGTCCTGGGTGCGGAAGCACTTCTGCGCGGTCGTGAGGAGCGGCGCCGGGGGCGCCTCCTGGCCGAGGAAGTACGGCATCAGCGGCTGCATCCCGGCCGTGGTCAAGAGCGTCGAGCGGTCCCAGCTCGGCGGAATCAGCGAGCCGGACGGGTGGCGCTTGTGCCCCTTCCGCTCGAAGAAGGAGAGAAAGCCTTCGCGGAGCTCCGCCGTCGAGCGCATGAGTCGATTGTAGGGGCGCGGTCGCGAAACCGGGCGCCGCGGACGCGGCTCCCGCGACGAGGGCCGTCGGAGCGGTGAGCGCGAGCTCTCGTCCGGAGGGACGGAGCTATCCGGCTGGGCCGCCCGTGGCGGTCTCTTGGGCCTCGACCTCGTCGCGGATCTTCTGCAGCGAGCGGCGGATCAGGCGCGAGACGTGCATCTGCGAGATCCCGATCTGCTGCGCGATCTGCGACTGCGTCAGCCCCTTGAAGAAGCGGAGGTGCAGGATCGCACGCTCGCGGGGGTCGAGCACGCGCAGGCCGGGGGCGAGGACGGTCCAGTCCTCAGAGATCTCGTACTGCGGCTCCTCGGTCCCGATCGACTCGAGCGGATCGAGCTCCTCGTCCTCATCGCTGCTCGCGCCGCTCGAGAGCGAGAGCGATGTGTAGGCGCGGCTCGACTCGAGCGCCTCGAGCACCTCTTCCTCCTGGACCTGCGCGGCCTTCGCGAGCTCGGCGATGCTCGGCGAGCGCCCGAGCTGGACCGTGAGCTGCTCGATCAGGCGTGACAGCTGGACGTTGAGCTCCTGCAGCCCGCGCGGGACGCGCACCGACCACCCCTTGTCGCGGAAATGCCGCTTGATCTCGCCGATGATGTTCGGCGTCGCGTAGGTGGTGAGCTCGACCCCGCGATCGAGGTCGAAGCGGTCGATCGCCTTGATCAGACCGATCGCTCCGATCTGGACGAGGTCCTCGAGCTGCTCGCCGCGGTAGGAGTACCGGCGCGCGAGCGAGCGGACGAGCGACATGTACCGCTCGATTAGCTGCTCGCGTGCGGCGAGGTTCCCTCGCTCGTGGTACTCGCGCAACAGCTCGCGGTCGCTCTTCTCCCGCAGCATCAACGCGCCTTCCCCCCGATCGTCTTCGAGAGCGTGACCCATGTGCTGTCGTCGTCGGACCACACCTCGACGCCGTCGACGACGGCGTTGAGGATGCGACGCAGGCCGACTCCCGGCTGCTCGGCGAGCTGAGCGCGCAGCACGTCGTCGTCGAAGGGGCCGACCTCCGTGCGCAGAGTCCCGTTCTCGAGCCGCACGGCGATCGTCACGTGGTCACCCTCGCGCGTCCGCTCGACGAGACTGTCGATCGCGAGCTTGAGGTCCTCGAGGCCCTCAACCGTGAGGTCGAGGCGCGAGCCCAGCCCTCCGAGGACGAGGTGGGCGACGGGGAGGTAACGCGCCTTGCCCGGCAGGCGCAACCGAATCTCGTCCACGCGACGGATGCTAAACGTCCGCCGACGTGATGATGCCCGCACCGACGACGACGTCCCCGTCGTAGAGGACGGCGGCCTGCCCGGACGCGACAGCGTACGCCGGCTGGTCGAGGAGCAGGCGGAATCCGCGCGCGGTCGGCTGAACGCGCGCGCCGATTGCCGACGCGCGGTAGCGGAGC
>JALZFG010000318.1 GCA_030861645.1 Actinomycetota bacterium | reverse complement strand
GTCATCATCCCGCCGGCCGAGTGGACGACGAAGGACGACGTTTTCGGGAACACGCGCGCGAGCGCGTCCTCTTGGATGCGCAGGTAGGAATCGACCACCGGCATCACCGCGGCGTTGAGCGCGGTGGTCGAGGCGCGCTCGAACTCGCGCCGCTCGCGCGAGACGCGGTGCGAGAGCGAGAGAAAGACGCCGTCGCCGAGCGCGGCGCCGAGCCTGTCCTCGTGCTCGGGATTCGCGTACGAATGGAGGAGGCAGACCGCGACGGCCTCGACGCCAGCCTCCCGCGCGGCGGCCGCGATGCGCCCCGCCTCTTCCTCGGCGAGCGCAACGAGGACAGTTCCGTCGGCCGCGATCCGCTCCAGCGCCTCGAAGCAGAGGTCGCGGGGCACGGGAGGACGAGCCCGCGCCGGACGTCGAAGGTCGTAGAGGTCGTCGCGCGCCTGGCGGCCGATCGCGAGCACGTCGCGGAACCCCGCCGTCGTGACGAGCGCGGTTCGCGCGAGGTTTCCTTCGAGGACGGCGTTCGTCACGCGCGTCGTCCCCGCGACCACGGCCCCGGGGTGCGTGCCGGCGAGGAGCTCGCCGCACCGGGCAAGAACGTCGACGAGCGGCGCCGCGCTCGGCGCCTTCAGCGAGCGAGCCGTTCCTCCCCGCTCGAGAACGACCGCGTCCGTGAACGTGCCCCCCGCGTCGAGCCCGATGCGCGCGTCGGCGCCGCTCTTCATCGGACGGAGCGGTTTTCCACGGCGGAACGCTACGCTATGTCGCCGCACCGACCACAGCCAAGGAGGCGAGGCTCGTAGCCCAGGTCGAGCAGTCCGTCGAGGTCAGGTCGCTGACGATCGCCGGCGAGGAGGTGACCACCGGCGAGACGCGGACCGTCTCCTCGCCCTGGGACCGCTCACCGATCGCCGCCGTCCCCGTCGTTGGCGCGGACGAGACACGGGCCGCCGTCGCCGCCGCCGCGGACGCGACGCGCACTCCGCCCGCCGCGTACGAGCGGGCGGAGATCCTCGACCGCGCCGCCGCGACGATCCGCGAGCGACGCCAGGACATCGCGCGATCGCTCGCACAGGAGATCGGAAAGCCCGTCAAGCAGGCGCTCGTCGAGGTCGACCGCTGCGTCCAGACGCTCACGTTCTCCGCGGTCGAGGCGCGGACGCTTTCGGGGACCGGCGTCCCAATGGACGCGCACCCCGGGGGCGTGAGCCGTCGAGGCCACACGATCCGCGTTCCGGTCGGCGTCGTCGCCGCGATCACTCCGTTCAACTTTCCGCTCAATCTCGCGGCGCACAAGGTCGGCCCGGCCATCGCGGCCGGGTGCGGCGTTGTGCTCAAGCCCGCTGGCGTGGCGCCGCTCGCGGCGATCGAGCTCGTACGGATCCTGCACGAGGCCGGGCTGCCGCCTGCGTCGCTCTCGATCGTCACCGGGCCGGCGGCCGAGATCGGCGACGTGCTCGTCGCCGACGAGCGCGTGCGCCTGATTACGTTTACCGGGTCGGCCGAGGTCGGCTGGGAGCTCGCAGCGAGGGCGCCGAAGAAGCGCGTGAAGCTCGAGCTCGGGAATACGACGCCGCTGATCGTCTGCGCCGACGCGGATCTCGACGCCGCCGCGGAGGCTGCCGCCGTCAGCGGCAACGGCTTCGCAGGCCAATCCTGCATCTCCGTCCAGCGTGTCCTCGTGGACGAGCGCGTGCACGATGACTTCGGTGAGCGGCTCGTCGCCGCCGTCGAGCGACTCAAGGTCGGCGATCCCGAGGACGCCGACACGGACGTCGGCCCGCTGATCGACGACGCGGCCCGCGAGCGCGTCGGCGAGTGGGTCGACGAGGCGGTGGCGGCCGGCGCTGAGCAGTTCGCCGGGGGCACCGCCGAGCACGGTCATCTGCGCCCGGTCGTCCTCGACGGCGTTCCGACGGAGACCCGCGCGTGGCGGCGCGAGATCTTCGGGCCGTTCCTCGGCCTGCGCCGCTTCAGGACGCTCGACGAGGCGATCGAGCTCGCGAACGGGACCGAGTATGGCCTCCAGGCCGGCATCTTCACGCGCGATCTCGCGACCGCGCTCACAGCGAGCGAGCGGCTCGAGTTCGGCGGCGTCACGATCAACGAGGCTCCGACGTTCCGTGTCGACCAAATGCCCTACGGTGGAGTCAAGGAGTCGGGCAACACGCGGGAGGGGCCGCACCACGCCGTGCGCGAGATGACCGAGGAGCGCATGGTCGTGATCAAGCTCTGAGCGTGCCGCGGACGGCTGGAGCCGAAGCCGCCGTCGTGGACAACGAAGAGCGTGCCTGGGGCGTGTTCGTCGACCCTCCGCTCCGCGACAAGGTCGCCGTCGTCACTGGCGCGGCGAAGGGCCTGGGGGCGGCGATCAGCGACGTCCTCGCGTGCGACGGCGCCCACGTCGTCCTCTCCGGGCGCGACCGCGAGGCGCTCGACGCGCACGCGGCGCGTCTCGACCAGAAGTACCCCGAGCGCGCAAGCCTCGTCGTCGCCTGCGACGTGACAGACGCGCCGCAGGTGGAGGCAATGGTCGTCTCCGCCGTCGACCGCTTCGGCGGCCTGGACATCGTCGTGAACACGGCCGGCGTCATCGGTCCGATCGAGACGCCCGCCCAAGAGGTCGCGCCCGAGGACTTTCGTTGGGTGCTCGACGTGAACGTCGTCGGGACGTTCCTGCCGTGCAAGTACGCCATCCCGTACCTGATCGAGCGCGGCGGTGGTCGGATCGTGAACATCGCCGGGACGTCGGGGCTCCGCGGCTATCGCAACCGCATCGCCTACTCGTCGTCCAAGTGGGCCGTTCGCGGGCTGACCCGAACGCTCGCGCTCGAGCTCGGGCCGCACGAGATCACGGTCAACACCGTGTGTCCGAACGTCACGCACGGCCCGCGGATGACGAGGATCGTGACAGAGAAGGCGCGCAAGCTCGGCACGACGCCGGAGCAGGTTTACCGCGACTTCTCCTCGCAGACGGCGCTCGGGCGCTTCATCGAGGACATCGACGTCGCGCATGCCGTACGCTTCCTCGCGTCTCCCGCGGCGCGGAACGTCACGGGCAAGGACATCGTCGTCGATGCCGGGTGGGACGTGTGATCCCGCGGCCGTTCGAGTACGAGCGTCCGCGGAGTCTCGCCGAGGCGTCCGCGCTGCTTGCCGGCCCGGTCGACGCGAAGGTCCTCGCCGGCGGCCAAAGCCTCGTGCCGATGCTGAGTCTCGGGCTCGCCCGTCCCGAGCTGCTCGTCGACATCGGTGCGCTCGACCTCGATGGGACGGAGCTGGCCGACGGGCGCGTCCGCGTCGGCGCACGGACGACGCACCGCGAGCTCGAGCTCGGCGCTCGGACGCGCGAGCTCCTGCCGCTCGCCGCCGCGGCGGCGCAACACATCGGCAACCCGCGCGTACGGAACCTCGGCACGTTCGGCGGCTCGCTCGCGCACGCCGATC
>JALZFG010000279.1 GCA_030861645.1 Actinomycetota bacterium | reverse complement strand
TCGGGATCGCGATCCGCAGGAATCCGTACGCGGCCGCCTTGGAGACGACGCCCGAGAGCAGCGCCGACACTTCTGCCGGCGCCTCGCGGTACGCGTCGGGCAGCCACCCGTGGAGCGGGAAGAGCGGCGCCTTGACGGCGAATCCGACCAGGAAGCCGAGGAAGATCCAGTCGCTGCCGCTCGTGCCGCTGTCGACGAGGTCGAACGTCCCCTGCGAGAGCCCGAAGACGATGATCGCCGCGAGCATCAGCAGCGAGCCCGCGAGCGTGTAGATGACGAACTTGACCGTCGCCGCGAGCCGTCCGGCGCCGCCCCATACGCCGATCAAGACGTAGAGCGGGATCATCATCGCCTCCCAGCAGACGTAGAAGAGGAGGAGGTCCTGCGTGGCGAACACGCCGACGATCGCGCCCGTGAGGAAGAGCATCAGCCCGAAGTACGCGCGCGCGCGGTCGCGTCGCGACCAGAAGGCGTAGCCGATCGCCGCCGCCATGACGACGACGGTCAGGCCGGCGAGCCAGAGGGAGAACCCGTAGAAGCCGACGTGGTAGGAGACGTCGAGGTCGCTGAACCAGCTCGCACGCTGCTCGAACTGCAGCCCGCCCGAGAAGTCGAAGCGTAAGAGCGCCTCGATCCAGAAGCCGACCTCGACGAGCGCGATCAGAAACGCGAGCGAGCCCGCGGCGAGGTTCGTGAGCGGCAGCAGCCAGACGGCCGCCGCGCCCGCGACCGGAAGCAGGATCAGGATCGTCGGGAGCCAGTCGCTCATCGCTTCACCTGACGACGACGAACAGGAGCGCGAGCAGTGCGACGCCGCCCGCGATCGCGAGGACGTACGTGCGGAGGAACCCCGTCTGCGCGTGGCTCACGCGCGCTCCGAGATCGCGCGTCTCCTCTCCGACCTCGTCGACCGAGCCCGCGATCAGGGGCTGCTCGATCAGACGGCCCCAGGCGCGCGCGACGAGGTCGGCGGGCCGGTAGAAGAGCGCGTCGTAGAGCTCGTCGAAGTAGAACTTGTGCTCGAGGAGCGCCCGCCATGGACGCGCCGCGGGTACGGGCACCCGCCGGCGTGAGTAGACGGCCCACGCAAGCCCCGCGCCCGCGAGCCCGAGCGCGACGGCAAGCACGCTCGAGAGCGCCTCCTGCCGTCCGCTCGCCTCGACCAGCGGCTCGGCGACGGTGTCGATCCAGTTGGAGACGGGAGTCCAGACGTCGGCGAACTGGATCCAGCCGCCGATCGTGGACAGGACCGCGAGCGCCGCGACGGGAACCGCCATCGCGACGCCGACGAGGTCACGGCCGGGCGTATGGAGGTGCTCGCGCACGAACGCCGAGGGCTCGCCGCCGAAGACGATGAAGATCATTCGAAACGTGTACAGACCCGTCAGGAACGCGCCGATCATTCCACCGGCGTAGAGGAGATCGCCGTACCACCCGCGCGCCAGCGCGGCCGCGAGGATCGAGTCCTTGGAGAAGAAGCCGGCGAACGGCGGGACACCGACGAGGGCGAGGCCCCCGACGAGGAACGCGAGGTACGTGCGGGGAAGGAACCGTCTGAGCCCGCCCATCTTGCGCATGTCCTGCTCGCCGAGCAGGGCGTGGATGATGATCCCGGCCGCGAGGAAGAGCAGCGCCTTGAAGAAGGCGTGCGTCATCAGGTGGAAGAGGCCGTTGGCGTACGCTCCGACGCCCGCGCCGAGGAACATGTAGCCGATCTGCGACATCGTCGAGTACGCGATCACGCGCTTGATGTCGGTCTGAACGATCGCGACGAGGCCGGCGAGAACGAGGGTGATCGTGCCGAGGCCCGCGGCGAGGTCCTGGATCGTCGGCGCCTGCTCGAAGAGCGGGTGGGCGCGGACGATCAGGTAGACACCCGCGGTGACCATCGTCGCCGCGTGAATGAGCGCCGACACCGGCGTCGGACCCTCCATCGCATCCGGGAGCCACGTCTGCAACGGCACCTGCGCCGACTTGGCGACGGCGCCGCCGAGCAGTCCGAGCGCGACGAGGGTGAGGACCGTCCCGGAGAGCCCCTCCGCGCGCTCGAAGGTGGGCGCCCAGTCGAGCGTCCCGGTCTTCTGAACGAGCAGGAAGAGGGCGAGCGCCATCGTCGCGTCGCCGAAGGCGTTCATGATGAAGGCCTTCTTGGCGGCCGCGACTGCGCTCGGCCGCTCGTGCTCGAAGCCGATCAGCAGGTACGAGCAGAGGCCGACGAGACCCCAGCCGGCGAGGAGGATCAGCAGGTTGCCCGCCTCGACGAGAAGCAGCATCGAGAAGACGAACAGGGCCATGTACGCGAAGTAGCGCCGCTCCTCGTCGGCGCCGTCCATGTACCCGATCGAGTAGCCCACGATCAGGAAGCCGACCCCAGAGACGATCAGCATCATGAACACCGAGACGGGGTCGACGAGGACGTTGAGCGCGAAGTCGAGATCGCCCGCGCTGAGCCACGTCCACGCCGTCGAGACCTCGCTGCGATTCTCGCTCGCGCGGCCGAGGAGGTCGAAGAAGACGACGACCGCCGCGACGAACGAGACGCCCACCGACGCGGTCGCGAGGTAGCCGGCGCCGCGGCGGCTCAGTCGTCCCCCGGCGAGCGCGATCGCAACGGCGGCCGCGAGCGGCGAGAAGAGACAGATCCACGCCGCGGCCGTCACCGGGCTGCCACCTCCGTTTCCCGGCGCTCGACACCGCGCCGAACGCGGGCGAGGATCGCGGCCGCGGCGGCGGGAACCTCGTCCTCGGGATCGCAGCGCGGGTCGTACGCTGTGAGGGCGGCCGCGCGGATCCGGAACCGCCGCGCGACCTCGTCGATCGCGCTTGCGGCATCCTGCGCCGACAGCCCGTCGGCGGCGGCCCACGAGTTGGCACGCCCCTCGGCCGGGTCGAGCACGTCGAGGTCGACGTGCAGGTAGACGTCGGACACGCTCTGGCGCAGGCGGTCGAGGCGCGATGCGAGCCCCGGGCGGTCCGTGATCGCGACCTCCGAGCGCGCGAACCGGTCGATCTCGGCCGGGTCGAGGTCACGCGCTCCGACGAGGACGACGGAGCCTTCGGGGACGGGGCGCAGCCCGTCGACCGTCCCGCGCGCGGCGCGCCAACCCGAGCCCGTGAGCATCGCGAGCGCCATGCCGTCGAGGAAACCGCTCTCGCTCGTGTCCGGCGTGTGGAAGTCGCCGTGCGCATCGAACCAGACGACGCCGAGGTTCTCGCCCCCGACGCCGGCGACGGTGCCGAGCGCGCTCGAGCAGTTGCCCGCGACCACCACGGGGAAGGAGCGGCGCGCGATCACTTCACGCACGCGTGCGGCGAGCGCGCGGATCACGTCGAACGACGCCGACACCTCGTTGCGGAACTCGCCGGGACGCGCGACGGAGACGACGTCCGCATCGTCCGAGAGCGCCCCGACGAGCCGCTCCGGCCCGGCACCGAGCCCGACTCGCTCGCGTCCCAGGTGGTATGGGACCTGGATCAGCGTGATCGCCACTAGCCGCGGAGCGTCGTCAACGTGTCGACGTCGAGCGTGAGCCGCCGCCGCGCCATCGCCACGATCAGGCCGAGCCCCACGACCACCTCCGAGGCGGCGACTGCCATCACGGCGAGCGCGAAGATCTGTCCGTCGAGGTCACCCAGGCGGCGCGCGAACGCGATCAGGGCGAGGTTCGCTCCGTTCAGCATGATCTCGAGCGAGAGCAGGATCACGAGCGGGCTGCGGCGCAGGAGCACGCCGAGCGCGCCGATCGCGAACAGCATCGCCGCGATCATGAGGTAGGCGGGGACGTTCGGGCCCATCATCGCCTCCAGGCCTCCTCCCCCAGCCCGGTCCCCGGGACCTCTGCGAGCCCGACCCCGGGCGGCTCTTCCGGTTCCGCCTCGGGGCGCGTGCCCAGAATCACTCCGCCCACGGCGGCCACGAGCAGGACGATCGAGGTGATCTCGAACGCGAGCAGATGGTTGTTCAGGAAGACGCGCCCGATCTCGTGCGGCCCGCCGAAGAGGCCGGTGACGCTCACTTCGCGCGAGAGCCGGCCCCCCGCCTTGAGCGCGACGACGACGACGATCTCGGCGAGCAGGGCGGCGGCGGCCGTCACGCCGGCGATCGCTTGCCAGCTCGGCCCGCCCACCCACGGCGTGTCGGCGCGGCCGCCGAGGTACGCGATCACGAACAGGAACATCACCATCACCGAGCCGGCGTAGATCAGCACCTGCGCGGCGGCGACGAACTCGGCCGAGAGGAGCAGGAAGAAGACGGCGAGCGAGCCGAGGTTTCCGATCAGCGCAAGCGCCGAGTAGAAGGGGTTCGTGAAGGTGACGACGGCGATCCCGGAGCCGAGGCAGGCGAAGGCGGCGCCGACCCAGACCATCCAGACCAGGACGTTCCCCGCGCTGATCGCGACGATCACGAGTTGGTCTTGTAGTAGGGGACCGGAGTGTCGTAGAGCTCGCTGTCGGCGACCGGCACCCGCTTGATCGGCTCCGCGAGCAGCATGTCCTTCGTGTAGATGAGATCGTCGCGCGAGTACTCAGAGATCTCGAACTCGTGCTCGAGGGTGATTGCGTCGAACGGGCATGCGACCTCGCAGTAGCCGCAGAAGATGCAGCGGCTGAGGTTGATCTCGTAGATCCGCGCGTAGCGCTCGCCGGCCGAGACGCGCGTGTCGGGCGTGTTCTCGGCGGCGACGACGCGGATGCAGTCGGCCGGACACGCGGCGGCGCAGAGCGAGCAGCCAACGCACTTCTCGAGGCCGTTCTCGTGGCGGTGGAGCCGGTGTCGGCCGCGGAAGCGGGGATACAAGGGGCGCTTGTACTCCGGGTACTGCTGGGTGATCGGCTTCCGGAAGATCTGGCGAAACGTGACGGCGAAGCCCTTGAGCGTCTCGATGGGCTGCGGACTCACGTATGAACCTCCGAGCGGAGCGACGGACGTGCCGCCGAGGAAGGGAATGCGACGTCGTGTTCTGAGCGCGTCATACGGCAATCACGAGAGCGGCGGTCACAACCGCGTTTACGGTTGCGATCGGTAACAGGACCTTCCATCCCAGCGACATCAGCTGGTCGTAGCGAAGGCGCGGCAGACTGGCGCGGAGCCAGACGAACACGAACAGGAAGGCGGCGAGCTTGACGATGAACCAGATCGGGCCAGGCAGCACGGGCCCGCTCCACCCGCCGAGGAAGAGCGTGACCGCAAGTCCCGACAGCGTGATCATGTTGATGTATTCAGCGGTGGAGAAAAGGCCGAAGCGCATCCCGCTGTACTCCGTGTGGTAGCCGGCTACGAGCTCGGTCTCCGCCTCGGGCAGGTCGAAGGGCGGACGGTTCGTCTCGGCGATCCCGGAGATGAAGAAGACGCCGAAGCCGACGAGTTGGGGGATGACGAACCAGATCGTGTCGTGCTGCTTCTGGACGATGTCGACGAGCGAGAGCGAGCCGGCCATCAGGACGACGCCGAGCACCGAGAGCGCCAGCGAGACCTCGTACGACACCATCTGCGCGCACGTGCGCATCGACCCGAGCAGCGAGTACTTCGACTCGCTCGCCCAGCCGCCGACGATGAAGCCGTAGATGCCGAGCGCGCCGAGCGCGAACAGCAGCACGAGCGAGATCGGGACGTTCACCACCCAGCCGGTGACGTCGTAACCCGCGATCGTCCATCCGGGGCCCCAGGGAATGACGGAGAACGCGGCGATCGCCGTGAAGCAGGAGAGCGCCGGGGAGGCGATGTAGAGCTTGTCGATCGCGGACGCAGGGAAGAAGCTCTCCTTTCGCAGCAGCTTGACGAGGTCGGCGATCGGCTGCAAGAGACCGAACGGGCCGGCGCGGTTCGGCCCATAGCGCTGCTGCATGCGCCCGATCAGCTTGCGCTCCACCCACGTCATGTACGCGAACGCCGCCATCACGAGGTTGACGATCAGGAGCGCCTTCATCAGGTCGATCCACCACGGTTCATTCACCGGAAAACCTCCGCCCTTCAGGCTGCGGTTTCTCGGTCACCGTCGCCACTTCGACACCGGCGGGCAGCGTTCGGACGTGCTCTTCCGCAGCTCGCACGACTCCGCGACTGAGACGGCGATTAATCATCGCGCGCAGCTCGACTGACGAGCCGTTGGAGCTGACGCGAACGCGCTCCCCGCTCGCGATCCCGCGGATCGAGGCGTCCTCCGCCGACAGCTCGATCTCCGCGGACGGGCGCTGGAACTGGAGTGCGTGGACACGTTCGACGGCCGGGCCCGAGAAGAGCGCGCGGTAGCGGAGAAGCTGCAGCGGGCCCCCGCCAAGCGCCGGCTCGGGTGTCGCCGGGACGTCGAGCTCGCGCGGCGAAGCTCGCGACGGCAGCGTCGCGCGCTCGCCGACGTCGCCGAAGCGGATCCCGCCGTACGCCTTCGCGGCGAGCTCGTCGAAGACGCGCGTCGCATCGGCAGGGAGCTCGACCCCGAACCGCCGCGCGAGCGACGCGAGCCAGGCAAGCTCGTCGGGGACGGACGGGATTGCTGCCCGTCGCAGGCGCTGCAGCCTTCCCTCGAGGTTCATGAACGTCCCCTCGCGCTCGAGGAAGCTCGTCGCCGGGAGGACGAGGTCCGCCCAGCCGACGGCGAGCCCGTGGAACATCGTCACGGCCAGGACAGTCTCGGCGTGCTCCGCGAGGGCGCGCACGTTCGGGTCGGCGGCGGCCTCGTCGCCCGAGACGATGAGCAACCTGATTGGTCGCGGGCTTGCCGCCTCCGTGTCGCCTGCCGCCGCCCACGCCTCGGCGACTCCACGACCGTTCGGCGTCGCGGGCAGGTAGAAGGCACCGCAAGCCGGTTTGCCTGCGAATCCGAGGGAACGCGCGAGCGCCGCCAGGCTTGCGCCGCCGTGCCCGCCGGGTCCCGACCAGATCACGATTGCCCGCTCGGATCGGCGGAGCCGCTCTCCGAGCTCGTTCCCGGACTGCTCGAGCCGCCGGCAGGCGTCGGCTGCGGAGCGTGGCGCGATCTGTACCGATCCGGCAGGCCCGATCGTCACGAGGTCAGCTCCGTTCCGGCGAGCGGCCTTCAGCCAGAGGTCGACGAGCGGCGCTCGCTCGACGACGGGGTCGTCGCCGAGCACGACGACGAGCTCCGCGTCGCGGATCGCCGCCAGCGGGAGGCGAAACGCGTCGAGCGCGTCGCTGGTTTCCTCGGGGAGCATCGCGTCGTTCGCGTCAAGCCCCCGGCGCAGCACCTTCGCCAGGGCGTAGGCCTGCTCGCACGTCTCGGATCCCGAGAGCGCGACCACGATGTGTCCCTCGGCCGCGCGCAGCAGCCGCTCGGCCTCATCGATCGCCTCCTCCCAACCGAGTGGCTCGAGCCCGCGGCGGCGAACACGCCGAAGCGGCTCGACGATGCGGTCGCGCGCGCGCAGGTACGGAAAGGCGTAGCGCCCCTTGTCGCAGAGCCAGCCCTCGTCCACCTCGGGGTGGTTGCGCGAGTGGATGCGCTTGACTCTTCCTTCGCGCGTCGTGACGGAGATGTTGCATCCGACGGGGCAGAGGCCGCAGACGCTCGGGACGTTCTGGATCTCCCACGGCCGGCCCTCGAAGCGGTACTCGGTCGAGGTGAGGGCGCCGACCGGACAGAGCTCGGTGACGTTCCCGGAGAAGGGCGCGCGGTAGGGCTCGCCCTCGAACGTCGTGATCACCGACTGGGCGCCGCGGTTCTCGGCGACGAGTTGCGCGTCCTCGGCGATTCCCTCCGAGAAGCGCGTGCAGCGATAGCAGAGGATGCACCGCTCGCGATCGAGTGCGATCAGCGGGCTGATCGGAACCGGCTTGTCGAAAGTCCGCTTGGGGAAGTGCATCCGCGTCGCGCCAGGCCCGTAGCGGAAGGTGAGGTCCTGGAGTGGGCACTCGCCGCCCTTGTCGCAGACCGGGCAGTCGAGTGGGTGGTTGATCAGGATGAACTCCAGGATGCCGTGCTGCGCCTCGGCGGCCATCCTCGAGGTCTGTGCGGTTTGGACGACCATTCCGTCCTGGGCGGTCATCGTGCAGGCCGCCATCGGCTTCGGCATTCCCTCGACCTCGCAGAGGCACATGCGGCAGGCGCCGATTGCAGGGCCGAGCCGCGGCTCGTAACAGAAGACGGGAATCTCGATCCCGGCGGCAAGCGCCGTCTCGACGACGCCGGTCCCCTTCGGGACCGCAACTTCGCGCTCGTCGATCCTGACGGTAACGAGCTCGTGCTCGGGCGCGTTCAACCCTCAACCTCTCTCAACTGGGTCTGACCCCACCGCACCCTGC
>JALZFG010000252.1 GCA_030861645.1 Actinomycetota bacterium | reverse complement strand
ATCACCGAGCTCCTCCGTGCGCGCGGCGCCGACCTCGTGCCGGTCGACCGTCTCGTCATCGACGTACGACGGCGAAAGAGGCCGGCCGAGGTCGAGGCGATCCGGCGCGCGAGCCGTCTGGCCGACGTCGTCCAGCAGGCGGTTAAGGACGAGGCGCGGCCGGGCCTAACGGAGGCGGAGCTCGCCGGACTCGCGCAGGCGAGGATGTATCGGGAGGCCGGGCGGCGCGTGCCCGCCGTGCTCACCGTGACGGCGGGCGCGGCAACCGGGACTGGCGGTGATGTCGCGACGGCGCGGGAGCTACGCGAGGGCGACCTCGTTCTCACGGACACCTCCCCGTGGATCGGGGGCGCGTGGTCGGACACGGCGAACGCGGTCGTCGTCGGAGAGCCCAACGCCGAGCAGCGGCGCATCTTCGCCGCCGTGCGAGGCGCACTCGAACTCGCGATCGGCCTCTGCCGGCCCGGCGCCTTCGCCGGCGAGATCGACCGGCGGGTTCGGGAGTCGCTCGCCGGCTGGGGGCCGACGTACGCCCATCACACCGGCCACGGGATCGGCGCTTCCTGGGCGGAGCCACCGCTCCTCATCCCGGGCAGCGAGGAGCGGATCGAGGAGGACATGGTGCTGGCGGTCGAGCCCGCGATCTACCGCGAAGGTTGGGGCGGCATCCGGCTCGAGCACGTCTTCGTCGTGGCCGCGTCCGGGAACGAGATCCTGACGGCTTTCGAGCACACCCTCTAGCACCGGTAGGAGGAAGCATGGAAAGACAGGCCGTGCAGCCCGAAGGCATCGCGACCCCGACGGCGCCGTACTCGCCCGTCGTCGTGGCCGGGGACCTCATCCTCACCGCCGGCCAGGTCGCCTTCGACGAAAACGGGGAGCTCGTCTCGGACCGGCTCGAGGAGCAGGCGCGCCAGGCCTTCGAGAACCTGCGCCGCTGTCTCGAGGCGGGCGGCTCGAGCCTCGACGACGTCCTCAAGGTGACCGCCTTCCTAGCCGACCTGGCCGACTTCGAGTCCTACAACGAGGTGTACCGGCAGTACTTCTCGCCCCCCTATCCCGCGAGGACGACCGTGCAGGCCGGCCTCGCCCCTGGTCTGCTGATCGAGGTCGAGGCGCTCGCGCACAGGAGGCCCACGTGAACCGCTTCGCGGACCGGGCTGTGATCGTGACGGGAGGCGCGACTGGGATCGGCGCTGCGTCCGCACGCGGCTTCGCCCGGGAGGGGGCGGACGTGACGATCCTCGATGTGAACGTCGCGGATGGCGAGGCGACGACACGCGAGATCGCGGAGGCAGCTGGGAGCGCGCGCTTTCGCGCGGTCGACGTGACGGACGAGGCGGCGGTAAAGGGGGCGGTTGCGGAAGCGGTTGCGGACTTCGGCCGCCTCGACGTCATGCATGCGAACGCCGGCATCGAGTGGACGAAGACGATCGCCGAGACGACGCTCGAGGAGTGGTGGCGCGTGATCGACGTCAATCTGACCGGGATTTACCTCGCCTGCCGCTGCGCGATGATTCAGATGAGTGCCGACGGCGGCGGGGCGATCGTGATCACATCGTCACCGCACGCGCTCGTCACGTCACCCGACGCGGGCGCCTACGCGGCGTCGAAGGGCGGCGTCTCGGCCCTCATGCGCGCGCTCGCGCTCGAGGGTGCGACGAAGAACGTGCGCGTGAACGCGCTCCTGCCCGGCGCGATCGACACACCGATGGTGCGCCGCGAGGCTGCGGTCGCGAGCGACCCGGAGGAGCAGATGCGGCGCTTCGGCCTGATGCACCCGATGGCCCGGCTCGGCCGGCCGGAGGAGGTGGCCGAGGGCGCGCTCTTCCTCGCCTCCGACGCCGCGTCGTTTGTGACAGGGGCGAGCCTTCCCGTCGACGGCGGTCTCCTTGCAGCCGCCCCCGGCGGGCCGCCGCTTGCCTACACGGAGTAGCCGCTCACCGAGAGCGGCCGCGCGCGGCGATCGGCCAGCGGTCGACGAGCCGATCACCGCGGACGACGTAGACCTCGTCGAAGAGGTTGGAGACGACGCAGACGTGGTTGGGGATGATGCGAACGCGCTGGCCGAGCTCGAGCCGGTCGCCCTCGCCGAGGATGACATGTCCGTGCTCCTCGCTCAGCTTTGCGATCGTCGAGTACCGCGCTTCGAGTATGAGCCCGTGCCCCGGGTCGGGGCCGGGGTCGAATGCGAGCGCCTTCGAGCCCGCATCGATGATCGCGCGGTTGGCGGTCGGACGGCTGACGACCGTCGCGAGCACGGTCGCGGCGACGTCGTCGAGGCTCGCCGCACCGGCCGCGACGGTCATGCGGTCGTGGTAGACGTACGTTCCCACCCGGTACTCGGTCACGATCGGCGCGAGCTTGGCCGCCGACCACATGCTCGGCGTACCGCCCGCCGAAACTGACGGCGCATCGAGGCCGTGCGAACGCGCATGCTCCACCGCTCGCGCGAGGAAGGGGACCGCTCCGCGGGGCGCAGGGTACGTCACGAACCCGCCGAAGCGGAGCCCTGCCGTTCCCGCGATCGCGCGCGCGACCTCTGCCGCGCGCTCGGGCGTCTGGACGCCTGCGCGCTCGAGGCCCGTGTCGCATTCGACGTGCACGTCGAGCTCCCGCCCGACGGCGCGGGTGGCTCTCGCGAGCCCGGGCAAGAGTGCCTCGTCGTCCGTCGTGACCGCGACGCGGACGCGCTCGAGGAGGCTGCTGAGGCGGCGGAGCTTCGCCTCGCCGAGCAGGTTGTATGGGATGAGAATGTCATCGACGCCGGCGTCGGCCATCACCTCCGCCTCGCCGAGTTTCTGGCACGTGACTCCGCGCGCGCCGAGGT
>JALZFG010000247.1 GCA_030861645.1 Actinomycetota bacterium | reverse complement strand
AAGCCGGCGTCGTCGAACGGCGCCGTCTTCTTCGGCTCTTCCGATGTCGAGGCAGGCGGTGGCCTGCTGTTCGACACGAAGGGGTACAAGCTCGACGCCGGACGCCGCACAGGTCCCGGCGAGGTCGAGTACCACGAGGGCGTCGTCGACGTGATGCACGTCGTCGAGGGCCGGGCGACGGTCGTGACGGGCGGCGAGATGCGGGATGTTCGCGAGGTTGGCCCCGGCGAGCTCCGCGCTTCGGCCGTCGACGGCGGGACGAGGCACGAGCTCCGCGAGGGCGACGTGCTCGCGATCCCGAACGGCGTGCCGCACCAGTTTCTCGACGTGTCCGACCCGTTCCTCTACTTCGTGGTGAAGGTCGAGGCCTGACATGGCCGCGACCGAGACGATCGCCGACGCGGCGAGGCTTCCGGGCCCGCCCGAGTTGCTGCCGGGCCGGCCCGACGCGATCGTCGACCTCCAGAGCGACGACGGCGTCGCACTCGTCGGCGGCGCGTGGCGCTACTCCGATTGCCGCGTCGAGGAGATCGAATTCGTCGCGGTCGGAGCACCCGACGACCCGCTCGGCCCCGGCGGTCCGCCCAACCGCACGTACGACGTGCTGCCGCACGCGGGGGGTGTGGACTTCGACGACTCCGGGTGGCGCGTGCTCGCGCCGGAGGAGACGATGCTGCGGCTCGCGAACGGCCGCGTCTGCTTCAACTGGTACCGCATCGCGGTCACGATCCCGGACGGGATCGGCCACTTCGACCCGACGGGCGCGACGGTCGTCTTCGAGGTCGTGATCGACGACTACGCCGAGGTCTGGGTGAACGGCGAGCTTCCGCTGGCGCTCGGGACGACGGGCGGCCGGGTGGTCGGCGGCTTCAACGCGCCGAACCGGGTCGTGCTGACGCGTAGCGCCAGGCCGGGCCAGACCTTCCGGATTGCGGTCTTCGGCATCAACGGCCCGATCTCAGTCTCGCCGCACAACTACATCTGGATGCGGACGGCGACGCTCGACTTCTACGCTGCGGCGCGCGCGGCGACGGTGTGGGAGGCGCCGCTCGAGATCGAGCGCGTCGATCCGCGCCTCGACGCCCTCGTTCCGTCCGACATTCGCCTCGAGCGTGTCGCGGGCGGCTTCGAGTTCACCAAGGGGCCGGTGTGGTCGCCGAAGGACGGCGCCCTTCTCTTCAGCTCGCCGAACACGAACGCGATCTACCGCTGGGCGCCGGAGGGAGCGGTGACGGTGTTCCGCGCGAAGAGCGGCTACACGGGCGTCGACATCGGCCGGTACCACCAGCCGGGATCGAACGGGCTGACGTTCGACCCAGAGGGTCGCCTCACGATGTGCCAGCACGGCAACCGGCGCGTGATTCGCGTCAACCCGCACGGCGACAGCACCGTGCTCGCCGACCGCTTCGAGGGCAAGCGTCTGAACAGCCCGAACGACCTCGTCTACCGATCGGACGGGACACTCTTCTTCACCGACCCGCCCTTCGGCCTTCCCGGCGTCTTCGACGACCCGGACAAGGAGCTCCGGTTCAGCGGCGTCTTCCGCGTTCGCAACGGCGAGATCGGGCTCGTGACCGACGAGCTCGAGGGGCCGAACGGAATCGCGTTCTCGCCGGACGAGCGCTACCTCTACGTCGGCAACTGGGATCCAGAGCGCAAGGTCGTCATGCGCTACGAGATCGACGCCGCCGGCGACGCGCGCGACGGGAGCGTCCTCTTCGACATGACCAACGCGCCCGGCGAGGACGCGATCGACGGGCTGAAGGTCGACCGCGAGGGCAACCTCTACATCTGCGGCCCCGGCGGCATCTGGGTCGTCTCCTCCGCCGGCGAGCACCTCGGGACGGTTCGGCTCCCGGAGGCTCCGCACAACCTCGCCTGGGGCGACGACGGCAAGACCCTCTACGTCACGGCGCTGACGAGCGTCTACCGACTCCCGCTCGCAGCGGCCGGCATTCGACCGGAATAGGAAGGGCACGAACGAAAGGAGCGAGCGATGCTGAAGGACCTCAAGCCCGGAGACACCTTCCCCGACTTCGAGTTGCCCGACGAGAACGGTGCCATGCACCGCCTCTCCGAGCTCCAGGGCGACAAACCGATGGTTCTGCTGCTCGGTCGCGGCGAGCACTGTCCGCGCGAGCGCCAGCACCAGCGGGAGATGCTCAAGTTCTACGAGTGGTGCGCGACGGCGGTGACGGAGCTCGTCACCGTCGTCCCGAACAACCGTCACGACACGCTGAAGCTGCGGATGACGACGGGCGCGCACTGGCCGTTCCTGGCCGACGAGAACTTCGAGGTGCAGGAGAGGCTCGGTATCAGGGAGTACGTCGACGACCGTCACCCGGCGTCGGTCCCGCACACCGTCGTGCTCGCGCCGGGCCTGATTATCGACAAGATCTACGTCGGCTTCTGGTTCTGGGGCCGCCCGTCGCCGTACGACCTCTGGGCGGACCTGCGCGAGCTTCGCAAGCGGGTCAACTTCGACTTCGACCCGCTGACGCCCGAGGCGCGGGCGGCGTGGGAGGCGAAGCGCCGTGAACGCTCGGGCGAGGCGACCCAGGCGAAGCCGAAGCCGGCGAGGCGGGCGCGCGCGCGGACATCGGCAAGATGAACGCGACCGCCCGCCGGCCGATCCTCGCGAGCGGCCACAGGAGCAGGCCGGCGGCCAGGCCGCGCCGGACGCCGCTCGCCCTCAGGCTCCTCGCAATTCCGGTCACCATCGCGGTCGTCGTCTTCGGCCTCTGGCTCACGGGCGGCGTGATCACGAACGACTTCGCCCTGGCGATGTGGCTGAGCGTCGCGTGGATGGGCTTTGCCGGCCTCCTCGCCCTCGTGATCGCAGGGCGGAGCCGGGCCTTTCGCTGGCCGGTGCTCGCTGCATATACCGTGACGGCGTTCGCGATCGGTGCCTGGCTCGCCTCGTCGATCTTCGTGGACAACGTGGTGAACGAGCAGGTTGCGACCGCCGCGCCTCCCGCCCCGCGCGCCGAGCGGGCGGCGGGGTCGGCTCGGCCGCGGAAGGTTCGCCCGCCGCAGAACGTCCTCCTGTGGAGTGGGCGATTCGTCTCCGTTCGCCACTCGGCCCGCGGCGATGCGAGGGTGATCGGGCTGGCGCGAGGAGGGCGCGTCCTCACCCTGACGAGCTTCGAGGTCGACAACGGCCCGGATCTCCGCGTCTACCTCGTCAAAGGACTCGCGACGAGCGAGGACGAGGTCGACGACTTCGTCGATCTCGGCGGCCTCAAGGGCAACAAGGGGAATCAGCAGTACGAGATCTCCGCCGACGTCGACCTTCGCCAGTACTCGACCGCCGTGATCTGGTGCCGCGCCTTCTCCGTGCTCTTCGCGCGCGCACCGCTGCAACTCCCGAAGTAGGAGGAAGACATGGCGAGCGACGACATCAGCATCCTCGACGGCAGCACGTTCGTCCTCAGCGACCGTCACGGCGACATCGAGGCGAGCCCCGACGAGGTGCAGGGCCTCTTTTATCGCGACACGCGCTTCCTTTCGCGCTGGCAGCTGCGCGTGAACGGCGGGAAACCGGACGTCCTCTCGGTCGAGCACGGAAAGTACTTCGAGGCCCAGTTCTTCCTCTACCCGCCGACGGGGACGATCTACGAGAACCCGTACCTGTCCGTCATCCGCAAGCGCAAGGTCGGCGACGGCATTCACGAGGACGTGACGCTCCTCAACCACGATGACGACCCACGCCAAGTAGAGCTGCGGGTGGAGGCGGGCGCCGACTTCGCGGACCTCTTCGAGGTCAAGGACGCCCTCGAGAAGAAGGGAGAGCTCTACCGCGAGGTGCACGGGGAGACGCTCGTGCTCGGGTACCGGCGCGACGACTTCGTCCGGGAGACGCGGATCACGTCGAGCGAGCCCCCGATGGTCGACAGGGAAGGCTTCGTCTTCCGTGTGGAGCTCCCGGGCCACGGCGAGTGGAACACCTGCATCGACGTGACGCCCGTCGCCGACGGGGCCGATGGCCCCGCGGAGGTGAAGTACGGTCACGGCGTCGAGCAGGCGCGCCCCAACATGCGGGTGTCCCTCGGCGAGTGGCTCGCGGAGGCGCCCCAGCTCGAGTCCGACTCCGACGAGCTGGAACACGTCTACCGGCAGAGCCTCGTCGACCTCGCCGCGCTCCGCTTCTACTCGCTCCTCTTCCCGGGCGAGTCGCTCCCCGCCGCCGGCCTCCCGTGGTTCATGACCGTCTTCGGCCGCGACAGCCTAATCACGAGCTACCAGTCGCTTCCCTTCACACCCGATCTCGCCCGGACGGCCCTGCGCGTACTCGCCGCGCGGCAGGGGACGAAGGTCGACGGCTTCCGCGACGAGGAGCCGGGGAAGATCCTGCACGAGATCCGCTTCGGCGAACTCACGCACTTCGGGGAGCGTCCGCACTCGCCGTACTTCGGAACGGCCGATGCGACGCCGCTATTTCTCGTCCTCCTCGAGGAGTACGAGCGCTGGACGGGCGACGACGAGCTCGTCCGCGGGCTCGAGCCGAGCGCCCGCGCGGCGCTCGAGTGGATCGACCGCTACGGCGACCGCGACGGCGACGGGTACGTCGAGTACGCGCGGCGCAACGAGCAGACCGGCCTCGAGAACCAGTGCTGGAAGGACTCGTGGAACTCGATCATCTGGAACGACGGCACGCTCGCGGCGCTCCCGCGCGCCACATGCGAGATTCAGGGGTACGTCTACGACGCGAAGCGTCGCGCCGCTCGGCTCGCTCGCGACGTTTGGCGCGACGACGCGCTCGCCGGGCGGCTCGAGCGCGAGACGGCTGAGCTCCGGCGTCGCTTCAACGACGATTTCTGGATGCCGGAGCGCGACTTCTTCGCCGTCGCGCTCGACGGCGAGAAGCGGCGTGTCGACACCCTCACCTCGAACGTCGGGAACCTGCTCTGGAGCGGGATCGTCGACGACGACAAGGCCGCGACCGTCGCTTCCCAGCTGATGAGCGACAGGTTCTTCTCGGGTTGGGGCGTCCGGACGATGGCCGAGGGAGAGGGCCCGTACAACCCGATCGAGTACCACAACGGTACGGTCTGGCCGCATGACAACGCGTTCGTCGCCGCCGGCCTCGCGCGCTACGGCTATCGGACCGAGGCGGCGCGGATCGCACTGGCGATGATCGAAGCGGCGACGTTCTTCGGTTACCGGCTCCCCGAGACCTTCGCCGGCTACGCGCGCTGGCGCACGAACTGTCCTGTGGAGTATCCGAGCGCATGCAGCCCGCAGGCGTGGGCGACGGGGGCTCCGCTTCTCCTCCTGCGCGTGCTGCTGGGGCTCGAGCCGGACGGCGACGAGCTGCGCGTCGACCCGGTCCTTCCGGACGCGATCTCGCGGCTCGTCCTGCGGCGAATTCCAGGGAGATGGGGCCGTGCGGAAGCGGTCGCACAACGGGAGCTGGTCGCGTCGTGACGAGTTCCGACCGAAAGATGTCATGACCAGGGACACCGATCCGTCCACTGAGAGAGGTAGGGACCTCCTCAGCTCAAGCGCGGAGTCTGATCCGCGCAGGTTCGAGACCGTGGAGCTTGAGGAGGCCCCAAATGACGATCGTAATGGGACTTGATCAGCACCGAGCGCAGATCACCTACGACCTGCTCGACACGGACACGGGCGAGGTGAGAGGCGGACGCATCCGTCCGGCCGACCGCGAGACCTTTCGCCACTTCCTGCGCCCCTTCGCCGGGAGACGGGTAGAGGCGGCGCTCGAGGCGACGACGGGCTGGCGCTTCCTCGCCGAGGAGCTGCAGGCGGACGGCGCGCAGGTGCACCTGGCCGAGCCGGCGGAGACGAGCGAGCGTCGGGGGCGGAAGAAGCGCGCGAAGACCGACCGCGCGGACGCGCGCCACCTGCGTGACCTCTTGCTCAGCGGGCGACTGCCGGAGTCGTGGATCCCGCCGGAGCACGTGCTCGAGCTGCGCTCGAAGGTCAGGCTGCGACACACGCTCGCCGGGCAGCGCTCGGAGTGGCAGCAGCGCATCCAGGCGCAGCTCTACCACCACGGGGTCCCGCGCCGGCGATCGCTGCTGACCAGCGAGAACCGCGCCTGGCTGGAGGAGCTCGAGCTGCCCGAGGCGGCGCGGCTGCAGATCGCCGTCGCGCTCCGGATGATCGACGAGCTCCGGTGCGCGCTCGAGCCCATCGCGCGGGAACTGCGCGCCTGCGCGCGCCGCCAGCCGGGCTGCCGGGCGCGTATGCGCCAC
>JALZFG010000243.1 GCA_030861645.1 Actinomycetota bacterium | reverse complement strand
GCTCGCGGCCGGCCTCGTCGACGAGCTGCACGTGCACATCGCGCCGCTGCTGCTTGGCGCCGGCGTCCGGCTGTTCGACGGGCTCGAGTCGGGTCCGGAGCTCGAGGTCGCCGGCGTCGCCGAGTCGCGCTACGCGACGCACCTCTCGTACCGCGTTCGCCGGTGAGCACACCCGCGACGACCGTCCGGCACCTGCTGCGCGCGAAGGATCTCGCGGACGCGCGCTACCACGAGCCCCTCGACGTCGCGACGCTCGCGCACGCTGCCCACGTCTCGCCGCCGCACTTCAGCCGTGAGTTCAGGCGAGCGTTCGGAGAGACACCGCACCGCTACCTCCTCACGCGACGGCTCGAGCGCGCGGCCGCGCTGCTGCGCAACACCGATCGCAGCGTCGCGGAGATCTGCTTCGACGTCGGCCTGACCAGCGTCGGCTCGTTCACGACGAGCTTCGGGCGCGCATACCGCATGTCGCCGACCGCGTACCGCGCGGCGCATCCGCCTCCCTCGACGCGAGTGCGCATCCCGACGTGCGTGCTGCAGGCGTACGCGCGGCCACACAGCAGTTCTCGAGAAGACGCGGCCGCGGCGCGCGGTTAGCGTCCTCGGCGTCGAACGAAGGGAGGAACGAGATGCTGAAGCAGCTCACGCACACCCAGGTCTGGGTCCGCGACCAGGACGAGGCGCTGGCTTTCTGGACCGAGAAGCTCGGCTTCGAGCTGCGCGAGGACGTCACGCTGCCGGAGCTCGGCAACTTCCGCTGGCTCAGCGTCGGCATCCCCGGACAGGACGACGTCGCGATCGTGCTGATGGCGATCCCAGGCCCGCCCGTGTTCGAGGAGGAAACGCGCGCGCAGATACAGTCGCTGCTCGCGAAGGGCGCGTCGGGCGGGCTCTTCTTCGCCGTCGACGACTGCCGCAAGAGCTACGAGGAGCTGAAGGCGCGCGGCGTCGAGTTCACACAGGAGCCGACCGAGCAGCCGTACGGCATTGACGCCGGCTTCCGCGACCCGTCGGGCAACCACTTCCGGATGGCGCAGCTGACGTAGCGAGCGCGGCGCCCGCGGCGGCGCGGCGCCCGCCGCACGGCCGCTTCATCAGCGCCAGCAGCTTGAGCAAGGCGTACATCGGCATGTCGGCTAGCGCCGACGGTGCTCCCACCACTTGCTCCCACCACTGCTACACGAGCACCGCCCGGCAGAAGTGAAGCCTCGTCGAGTACGTGAGTGTCAGCGGCGCGCGCCGCGAGCCACTCGGCGTGCCCCAGCAGGACGACGGCGAGCTGGAAGGGAGAGCTCGAGCTCGTGGAAGGAGGCCCCCTCTACCGCGCGAAGGCCGGCGCTGTGAGACGCCGTCAGTCGACGTCGAGGCGGATCGAGTCGCAGCTGGTCGCCTTCCCGTCTCGACCGCACTCGATCAGCACGGCCTCGATCCGCACGCCGCCCTCGGCGGGCTGGAAGCGAACGGGCATCCCTGTTCGCATCCGCTGGATCGCGAGCTCGGCCCGGACGCCGATGACGGAGTCGTGGGGGCCGGTCATCCCCACGTCGGTGATCGCCGCGGTTCCCCCGGGAAGAACGCGCGCGTCGGTCGTCTGGACGTGCGTGTGCGTCCCGACCACAGCTGTCACCCGGCCGTCGAGCCAGCGCGCGAGCGCGATCTTCTCGCTCGTCGCCTCCGCGTGCACGTCGACGACGACGACGGGCGCCCGGCGACGTGCCTCCTCGACCACGTCGTCGACGATCTCGAACGGCCCGTGTGGCACCTCGGGGAAGAAGAGACCGCCGATCAGGCTGAGGACGGCGACGGGCGTCGCGTCGGCTGCCGCGGCGACCGCGACCCGCCGTCCGGGCGCGCGGACCGAGAGGTTGGCGGGGCGGACGACGCGCTCCGACTCGTCGAGGTACGGCACGAGCTCCGGCCGTCGCCAAACGTGGTTGCCGAGCGTGATCACATCGGCGCCCGCACGGAGAAGCCGCTCCGCGAGGCGCGGCGTCAGCCCCGCGCCCTCCGCGGCGTTCTCCCCGTTCACGACACAGAAGTCGACACCGCGCTCCGCTCGCAACGCGGGGAGTCGTTCCTCGACCGCGCGCCGTCCCGGCGCCCCGAAGACGTCGCCGACGAAGAGGATCCTCACCTGCGGCTCGTGGCGGACCGCTCGGGGTCAGGGGATCGCGAGCGTGGTCGCCCGATGCACCTCGATCGACACGTGGTTGCCGGCGTCCCGCGTGTACCGGGCGAGCGCCTGGCGTTCGACCCGCGAGAGGTCGAGCAGGACACCGAGCTTCGAGGTCGCCGCGGAGATCGAGGATCCGACCGTGAGCGCCGGGTCCGGCCGCACCCGCGTCACCACGACGACGACCGAGGGCGCCGTCGCGGGCTGGATCGCGATGCGGGCGCCGTAGCCCCGTCCGTTGAGCACGAAATCGGTCAGGCCGACAACCGTCCCGTCCACGGGTGAGTAGACATCGGTGCCGGCCGGCGCGCCGACGTCGAGGCTCGCCGTCTCCGGCCCGTGCCCGCCGGAAAGCTGGTAGTAGCGGAGTCCGCCGTCATCGCCGCCGAAAATCCGGTGAAACACGCGAGCGAAGAACCCCTCGTTCGCCTTCCGGCCGAGCGGGTGCAGCGCGAGCGCACCGCTCCCCGGCGCGTGGTACCCAATTGCGGTCACGCGCGCCTGCGGCACAGGGAGCTGGAGCGGCAGGCTTCCCTGCATGGCGATCACCTGCGGGCTGGGCGGCCCGGCCGGAACGAGCCGCCCGGCGGGCGCAAGCTGAACGGACGGCTTCGCGCGCTGGGTGCCGGTGCCAAAGGCGGTGAGGAAGATCGTCACGAGCGCGGCAGCGATGAGCAAGACGAGCCCGACGATCCGCCTCGCTCGCCGCGCCCGGCGGGAGCGGCGCTCACGGATGCGGGCCGTCCGCGCGGGGGGTCGGCGCGACGGCATCCGCGGCACCGTAGCGAAGGCGACCGACGCTCGCTCGTAACGACCTTCGACGAGTCCGCGCTCGACCTCGGCGCTCCGCTCGCAGCCGCGAATCGAGGGCCGCGTTCTCGGCGGGGACGATGACCGAGAGGCCGCACACGGCGTCGCGAATCGAGGTTCCCCGCTGAGCTCGATCGCCATGCACGGTATGCCCAGTCGCGGACGGCGTCCATGCCCCGCGCCTGCGGCGCGCTGCGGCTGTCGTCGCGGGGCTCGCGCACGTGGCAGCACGTAGATTGTTGACGTGAGACGGGCGCCGCTCGCGGAACGGGACGACGGCGCGTGAGCGCGTTCCCCGCCGTTCGGCTGCGTCGCCTTCGGCGGACGGGCCCTCTCCGCCGGCTCGTCCGGGAGACGCGCCTCGACCTCTCGAGTTTCGTCTTCCCGCTCTTCGTCGGCCCCTCGTCACAGCCCAATCCCGACCTCCCCGCGCTCGGCCGCTTCTCGCCCGACGATCTCGTTGTGGAGGTGGACGAGTGCGCCCGACTCGGCATCCCCGCGGTGCTCCTCTTCGGGATCCCCGAGGAGAAGGACGAGGAGGGATCGGGCGCTTACGACGACGACGGCGTCGTCCAGCGCGCGCTGGGCGCGCTGCGCGCCGAGTTCCCCGGCCTCGTCCTCCTCAGCGACGTCTGCCTCTGCGAGTACACGTCGCACGGCCACTGCGGCGTCGTCCGCGACGGCGAGGTCGACAACGATGCGAGCCTCGAGTTGCTGGCGCGTACCGCCGTCAGTCACGCCGAGGCCGGAGCCGACGCCGTTTGCCCGAGCGACATGATGGACGGGCGAGTCGCGGCCATTCGGGGCGCGCTCGACGATGCCGGCTTCGGCGCCACGCCGATCGTCGCGTACTCCGCGAAGTACGCGTCGGCCTTCTACGGCCCATTCCGCGAGGCGGCGGAATCGACGCCGGCATTTGGTGACCGCCGTGGGTACCAGATGGACCCCGCGAACGTCCGCGAGGCGCTGCGCGAGTGCGAGCTGGACGTCGCCGAGGGCGCAGACGTGCTCATGGTCAAGCCCGCGCTCCCCTACCTCGACGTCATCCGCGCGGCGCGGGAGCACTTCGAGCTGCCGCTCGCCGCCTACAACGTCTCGGGCGAGTACGCGATGCTGAAAGCCGCCGCCGCACGCGGTTGGGTGGACGAGCGGCCGGCGGCGCTGGAATCGCTGACCGCGATCAAGCGCGCCGGCGCCGATCTCGTCATCTCGTACTGGTCGAAGGAGCTCGCGAGGTGGCTTTGACGCCGGAAGACGCCTACGCGCTCGCGCGCGTGACACGCCGCCGCGAGGCGCGGGCGGCGCGCGAGACTCGGAGCGGCGAGCTCTACCGCCGAGCGCGGCGTCTGATCC
>JALZFG010000236.1 GCA_030861645.1 Actinomycetota bacterium | reverse complement strand
GATCGGGCGCGCTGGCGGTCCTCGCGACCGAGCCCCGACACGGCGTTCGGCCGCGCGCTGTACGTCCCGGGCCCGAGACTGTTAAACGTCTGTAAGGGACCGTCCGCAAACGCAACCGATTCGCGCTCGCGCGCGTCTTCTTACACGGGGTCTACGGAAGCCGCGCTAGGCGCGGCTTCCTGCCTTTTTGGGGGAAGCCGAAGGCCGAGGCGGTCGTCGGCTGTCGGCGACCCGCTACGCGCGCCAGTAGCTTCGCGTGAAGAGGACGACGATCGGGACGATCTCGAGGCGCCCGAGCCACATGAGCCCGATCATGATCAGCTTCGAGAGATTGCTGAAAGGCTCGAACGACCCCATCGGGCCGGCGAAGCCGAAGCCAGGTCCGACGTTCCCGATCGTCGTCGCCGCCGCCGCGATCCCGTCGAAGGGCGAGACCGCGAGGTCGGCCCGAGCCGCCTCGATCACGATTCCAAGCGAGCCGAGGACGAAGATCCCGACGTAGAGGAGGACGAACGTCAGCACCGCCCGCAGCGTTCGCTCGTCCACGACGCGACCGTTGAGCCGGACGGACGCCACGACCTGCGGATGGAGCGTCTGATCCAGCTCGCGTCGCAGGAGCTTCCCGATCAACAGGTGCCGCACGACCTTGATCGAGCCCGCCGTCGAGCCCGCGGAGCCGCCGATGAACATGAGCGCGACCAGCGTCATCGCCGCGAGCGCGCTCCACTGCGTGAAGTCCGCGGTCGCGAACCCGGTCGTCGTCATCATCGAGACGGACTGGAAGACCGCATGGCGGATCGCCGCTTCTCCCGCGAAGATCCCTTCGCCAAGGAGCTCGGAGACCAACACGAGCGCGCCGAGCGCGAGCAGGACGAGGTAGAGGTGGAGCTCGCTGTCGCGGGCGGCGGCGCGGGGCTGTCGCCGGACGACCGCGCGGTACGTCAACGCGAAGTTCGCGCCGGCGACGACCATGAAGAGGGCGATCGTCCACTGCGTCGCCGCGGCGAATGCTCCGATCGAGCGGGCCTCCGTCGAGAAGCCGCCCGTCGGCAGCGTCGTCAGCGCATGGGCAACCGCCTTGTAGGGGCTCATCCGCTCGTCGACGCCGCTCCAGCCCAGCACCGCCAAGACGAGCGCCTCGAGCGCCGTCAGGCCGACGTAGAGGAGCCACAGGCGCCGCGCGGTCGCGCGGATGGACGTGGCAAGCCGCTCGAACTCCGGACCGGGAAGCTCGTGCTCGAGCAGCTGGCGTCCGCCGACGCGGAGGCGCGGCAGAACGGCGAGCGCCAGCACGATGATGCCCATGCCACCGAGCCACTGCGTGAACTGCCGCCAGAGCATGAGCGAGCGTGGAACGGCGTCGAACTCGGTGATCACGCTCGCTCCCGTCGTCGTGAATGCGGACATCTCCTCGAAGTACGCGTTCAGCGGGCTCCCGAGCTGGTCGACACTCGCGAAGATGTGCGGAAGCGCGGCGACTGCGGGCGCGAGCAGCCACGTCAGCGAGACGACGAGGAAACCCTCGCGCACGCCGACGCCCTCGGGTCTCCCGGCGGCGCGCTCGAGGCCAAGGCCGAGCCCGGCGCAGATCCCGCCCGCCGCGAGGAACGGCCATACCGGCTCCGAGTAGCCGAGCGCAACCGCGGCCGGCACGAGAAACGCCGGGCTCAGGTAGAGGAGGAGGACGCCGACGAGCCCGAGTGCCGCCGCGACGTCAACGGCGAGAGCACCGCGCGCCCGCCTATAAGCGCGCGCGGCGCTGATCACAGTGCCCGCTCGACCTCGGAGACGCGCGACGACGCCGTGAACAGGATGACGCGGTCCCCCGCTTCGAGGACGTCGGCGCCGTGCGGAAAGATGACGTCGCCGTCGCGGACGATCGCCCCGATCAGCGTGCCCGTCATCGGGAGGTCCTTGAACGGCGTTCGCAGGAGCCGGCTCGTCGGACGGACCGTGATGTCGAGGATCTCGTAGCGATCCCCCTCGAGCATCGCGACCTGCTGCGTCCGCGGATCGCGAGCGAAGCGAACCATCTCTTCCGCCGTGAGCAGGCGGGGGTTGAGCGCGACGTCGACGCCGGCGCGCTCGAAGACCTCGGCGGAGACGGGCTCGTGCACGATGCCGATGGTCAGCTGGACGCCGTGCAGCTTCGCCAGCGTGGCCGCGTAGAGGTTCTTCGCGTCGTCGGGCATCGCGAAGACGGCGGCCTCGACGCGGCCGATCCGCTCCTGCTCGAGGAAGTCGGGCTCGATCCCGCTCGCGTGGAAGACGCGTGCCCCCGGCAGCTGCTCCTCGACCACGCGAGCGCGTTCGCGATCCGCCTCCACGAGCCGGATGCGGATTCCCTGCTCGAGGAGGATCCGCGAGGTCGCGACGCCCGTGCGGCCCGCGCCGAAGACGACGACGTCGTCGACGGGCCGCTCGTCGCCCGCGACGATCGCGCTCCACTCCTTGACGGCGCGAGGCGAGCCGATCACGATCACCCTGTCGCCCGCGAGGATCGACTCTTCGCCGCGCGGGAGGATCTGGTCCCCTCCGCGGATGATCCCCGCGACGCGGGAGTCGGACGGCGTCGGAGCGTCCCGGAGGGGAACGCCGATCACCTCGGGGCGACCCTTGCCCAGATCGACGTCGAGCTCGACGATTTGCACGCGCCCGTCGGCGAAGGCGTCTGTCTGCTTCGCCGCCGGCAGGCCGATCGTCCGCAGGACGGCGTGCGCCGTCTCCTCCTGCGACGAGACCATATGGTCGAAGTCGAGCTGGCGCTCGCGCCACAGCTCGAGGTACTCGACGTTTCCCGTCCGGACGACGGTCTTGACGTCTGCGGAGAGCCTCTTCGAGAAGATGGCGGCGATGATGTTCACCTCGTCTCGTGAGGTGCAGGCGATGCAGAGGTCGGCCGCCTCGGCCCCGCCGTCGCGAAGCACGCGCCGACTCGCGCCGTCGCCGTGCCAGGTGGCGATCTCCCACCGCTGCTCGAGCGCCTCGAGCCGCCCGCGGTCGGCGTCGATGACCGTCAGGTCGTGCTCGTCGTGGAGCGCCTCGACGACCGTCGAGCCGACCTGACCTGCCCCGATGACGAGGACGTTCACATCGGCGACCGCGCAGACCGCCAAGCGAGAGCGCCGGCCCTTAGCCCCCGCTCCCAGCGCCCCCGCGCAGCTCGTCGACCGCCGCGCGGCCCGGCTC
>JALZFG010000207.1 GCA_030861645.1 Actinomycetota bacterium | reverse complement strand
GTCCCGACCCGCGTATCTCAGAGTGACGAGTCGTCGTTGCCGTCGCGCCGGCCGCCCGGCACCACCATGGAACCGAAACCACCCAGGCCAAAGCGCCCCTTGACACGCGCATCCATCTCAGATCTCGAGATGCCGAACACGACGGAGACAACGCCGAACCGGCTCGACGCGAGGCCGAGGCGGGTGGATCGGACCGGCCCCATCGGGCGCGGCGTGCGGCTCCTGCTCGCCCTCGGCTTCGCGTATGCGTTCGCCACGCTCGTCGACCAAGGAGGGCCGGCGTCGGTCCGCGATCTGGAGGCGCTGACCGAGGCGCCGTTCGTGGTTCTGACGATCGGGATGGTTGCCGTCTGCGCCGTCCTCGTCACCGAGCTGGCAAAGATCGTCGCCGGCGAGGCGGTCGCTAAGACCGCGCGGATTATCGCGCTCGGGCTTCTCGGCGCGGCGGCGGCCGTCGCCGCCCTCGTCGGCGAGGTGCACGCGGGAGCGGTCTGGGGTTCGTCGTTGTCAGACCTCGTCTGGACGCTCGACGCCACGATGCTGCTCGAAACGATCGCCGCCTTGCTCATCGCCGTCATGCTGGGGACGCGCGGGTGCGAGATCGGCGTCTGGGCCGACATCGCCGCGCGTCTACGAGGCGGCCCGGCTTCGCCGCCGATTTGCATCATCGGTCTCCACCACGTCGACGAATGGGAGGCGCGCCGCCGCAGGCGATCAGCAGCAGGGGGCGACGAAGCCCTGCGAGGACCCGCGCCACGTTGACCAGGATCGAATGACCAGCGAAGGAGGTACCGCCATGTCTGCACCCGCCGAGCTGCCGCAGCCAAACCCCGCGCTGCGGCGCCTCGATCGTCTGGTCGGCCGCTGGAGCACGGAAGGCAACCTCGTCGGCTCCGACGAGAAGAACATCAGCGGCGAGACGATGTTCGGCTGGCTGCCCGGCGGCTTCTTCCTCGAACAGCACGTACAGCTCGACTTCATGGGGGATGCGCATCGACAGCTTGGAGCTGATCGGTTACGACCCCGAAACCGACACCTTTCCTTCGACCGTGTACTCGAACCTCTCGCCCGACCCGCCGCCGTACAGGTGGGATGTCCGGGGCGACAAGGTCATGATCACGGTCTCGTACGGGCCGCTCGACGCAACCTTCACCGGCGCCTGGCGCGACGACGGCACCTTCTCCGGCGGCTGGCGCCCGAAGCCGGGCGCGGACGAGATCGTCAACGTCCCCTACGACATCGGCGGGCGTCGGCTGGAGTAACTCGGTACCTGGAGGGACCGCTTGTGCAGCTCGCACGTCGTCGATCATGGCTAGCAAACGCACCGAGCACGAGAACACGCTAATCCGGCTGACGCGCGTCGGCGACGCGCAGACCTTCGCCCGGCTCCTTCACGAGTTCAGCGTCGAGCTCGGCGAATCGACGCCGGACGCAGAGACGATCGCCGAACGGGCTGCGCCGCAGATAGCGCGGCGAAGTCACAGTGCTCTTCGCAGGCGAAGGGTCAGACGCCTTCGCCGAGCTTCGCTTCCGCCCCTCGCTCTACACGGGGGCTCTCGAACGCGAGCGTGGACGGCGTCGCCGCCCGCGCCCTCTACGAGAGTGCGTGGTCCCGCGGCGCCGCAAGGCGCGTGCGCTTGACTATACGAACATATCTTCCTATTCTTGTCGAGTGCCGCGACGCAAACCCGGGACCCTGCTGCCTCTCGAGACCGAGATCCTCGAGGTGGCGCTCTCGATGCTGCGCGGGGGACAGGCCACCTTCCACGGATTCGGTCTCGCTCAGACCATGCGGGAACAGAGCGGGTCGCGCTCTTTGACGGCCCACGGAACCCTGTACAAGGCGCTCGGCCGGCTGGAGGAGTTCGGGCTGCTCACCTCCCGGTGGGAGGACGCGGCAGCGGCGGCGGAAGGTCGACCGCGGCGGCGCCTGTACGAGCTCACCGGGGAGGGGGCGCGCGTGGCCGAACGCGCCCGCGCCGAAAAGGCCGGTGCACCTCGTTCACGCATCGCCTCGGAGCCCGCATGACAGCCGAGCGCATGGCCGAGCTGGTGGCGCGCTGGGTGCGGTTCTACACGCGCGATCTCCCCACTCCCATCGCCCAGCGCCGCAGCGAGG
>JALZFG010000489.1 GCA_030861645.1 Actinomycetota bacterium | reverse complement strand
GTCCCGGTGAGTTGGCGATCGTGATCCCGTGGCGAGCGGCGAGGCCGGAGCGAGGCTGAACGAAGCCGGCGTACCCTGGCGGGATCGCGATCGCGACGCCCGTCCGCACGACCGCTCGCTCGCCCGGCCCGAGCTCGCGGCGCTCGCACGCGACGAGGTCGAGACCGGCGTCGCCCGCGTACGCCGGGGAAGGCAGGACGGCGTCGTCTCGCAGCCGACGAACGGCGAGCTCGACCAACCCGTCGCCCGCGCTTCGCGCAGCAGGTCGCCCACGAGACACGAGAGTCCGCGCTCCCTTCGTCCGCGCGCGGTCCTAGACGTTCTCGGCTTGGCCGAGCCCGTCGGCGACGAGGTACGCGGCGAAGCGCCGCAGCTCGCGCCGGGGGAGTCGCGCGCGGACGAGTACGCCCTCCGGCCCGTCGACCCGTTCGTCGATCGGCGCGCCGAGCGCATACAGCTGCGCGAGGCTGCGTCCGTCCTCGTACGGCACGAACAGTCGCACCGGCTCGAACCGCGTCGCGAAGCGCTCGGCGACACGCGCGCGCAGCTCCTCGATGCCCTCCCCCGTCTCCGCCGAGATCTGCAGCGCGCCGGGGTAGCGCGCGCTGAGGCGGCGGCGCGTCAGCGCGTCGACGGCGTCGATCTTGTTGAGCACGAGCTCGACGGGGAGCTGGTCGGCACCGATATTGGCGAGCACCGCCTCGACGGCCGCGATCATCTCGTCGAGGCGGCCGGGCGGGACGGACGCGTCGGCGACGTGGAGAACGAGGTCGGCGACGAGCGTCTCCTCGAGGGTCGAGGCGAATCCCTCCACGAGCTGGTGCGGGAGGCGCCGGATGAAGCCGACGGTGTCGGTGACGAGGTACGTGCGCCCCTCGTACTCGAAGGCGCGCGTCGTCGGGTCGAGCGTCTCGAAGACCCGGTCGTCGACCGAGGCGTCGGCGTCGGTCAGCGCGTTCAGCAGTGTCGACTTGCCGACGTTCGTGTAGCCGGCGAGCGCCACCGTCGGTACCTCGGCGCGACGGCGCTCCTGCCGGCGGACCTCGCGCTGCCGCGAGAGCTCTCGCAACCGCCGCTGTAGGACGGCGATTCGCCGGCGCGCAAGACGCCGGTCGGTCTCGAGCTGCGACTCGCCGGGGCCGCGCGTCCCGAGCCCGCCGCCGAGGCGCTCGAGGTGCTGCCACATCCCCCGCATCCGCGGCAGGTTGTACTCGAGCTGCGCGAGCTCGACCTGGAGCTTCCCCTCCGCGGTGACCGCGTGCTGAGCGAAGATGTGGAGGATCAGCTGCGTCCGGGCGACCACGCGCGCCGTCAGGGCGTCCTCGAGCTTTCGCTGCTGTGCCGGGCTCAGCTCGTCGTCGACGATCAGCGACTCGGCGCCGACCTCGGCATACGCCCGCTTCAACTCCTCGAGCTTCCCCTTCCCGACGTACGTCCTCGGATCGGGCTCTGCGCGGTGCTGCACGAGGCGCGCGACGGATGCCACGCCAGCCGCGCGCGCGAGCTCGTCGAGCTCGGCGAGCTCGCCGTCGACGTCGGCTCCGTGGGGAAGGACGGCGAGGACGAACCCCCGCTCCGGCGCCGCGCCGGGCGCGGGGTCAGGCTGATGGTGCGCCACGTCGGTGATTATGCCGCGCCGCCGGCAGAATCCGGGCGTGATTTGGTCCCAGAGCCGCGAGGCTTCCTGACGGCGTAGCCTGCGGGAATGCCCCTCTCCCCCGTCCTCGTCGACCAGCCTGCGTACCCCTTCGTCCTCCTCGAGGAGGCGAAGCGGCGCAAGGCCGCAGAGGGCGTCCGCATCCTCGACTTCGGGATGGGCGATCCCCGCGGCCGGCCCGAGGCGCGGATTCGCCGCGCGCTCGTCGAGGCCCTCGACGAGGCGACCGGATACCCCGCGGCGCACGGACTTCCCGAGCTGCGAGCCGCGATCGCGCGCTGGTTCCGGCGCCGCTTCGAGGTCGACGTCGACGCGACCAGCGAGATCATCCCGACCCTCGGGAGCAAGGAAGCGATCTTCAGCTTCGCCCAGGTCGCCGTGGACGCCGACGCGGGCAAGGATCTCGTGCTCGTTCCCGACCCGGCGTACCCCGTCTACGAGCGCGGCGCGGTGTTCGCCGGGGCGCGCGTGCGCACAGTGCCTCTCCCGGCGGCGACAGGCTTCCTCCCAGACCTCGACGCGATCGACGAGGAGACCTGGGAACGCGTCGCCGTCTTCTGGGTCAACTACCCGAACAACCCGACGACGGCGGTCGCGGCGCGCTCGCTCTACCGGCGGCTCGCCGAGCGCGCGCGCGCGTACGACTTCTACCTCGCCTCGGACGAGGCCTACTCGGAGCTCTGGTTCGAGCAGCCGCCGCCGTCCGCGCTCGAGGCCGGCCGCGCGAACGTCGTCGTCTTCAACACCCTCAGCAAGCGCTCGTCGATGACGGGGTACCGCTCGGGCTTCGTCGCCGGCGACCCCGACGTCATCGCTGCGCTGCGGAAGTTCCGCCCGTCAGTGGGAACGGCGCCGCAGCTCTTCGTCCAGCGCGCGTCCGTGGTCGCGTGGAGCGACGAGGAGCACGTCGAGCGAAACCGCGAGCGCTACCGGCGAAAGCGCGAGTTCTTCCTCG
>JALZFG010000111.1 GCA_030861645.1 Actinomycetota bacterium | reverse complement strand
CTCGTCCTCGTGCTCACCGAATCGGCGCCTCAGGACCTCCACGGGCGCGGCCTCGAAGTTGTACGTCGACCACTCGCGCTCGCTCTCGCGGTAGACGTCGCCCCACGTCACGCCGGGCGCCCACTCGAGCTCGAAGACGCTGCGCTTACCCTGGACGATCATCGCGAGGCGGTCGAGTCCGTAGGTGATCTCGGCGGGAATGAGATCGAGCTCGAGGCCGCCGAGCTGCTGGAAATAGGTGAACTGCGTGATCTCGAGCCCGTCGAGCCAGACCTCCCAGCCCAGTCCCCACGCGCCGAGGGTGGGCTGCTCCCAGTCATCCTCGACGAGGCGGGGGTCGTGGACGACGAGGTCGATCCCGACCGCCGCGAGCGAACGGAAGTAGACGTCGAGGACATCGGCCGGAGTCGGCTTGAGCACGACCTGGTACTGGAAGTAGTGCTGGAAGCGGTACGGGTTCTCGCCGTAGCGGCCGTCGAGCGGGCGGATCGACGGCTCGACGTACGCCGTCTTCCACGGCTGCGGTCCCAGGCAGCGCAGGAACGTCGCCGGGTTCATCGTCCCTGCCGCAACCTCCGTGTGGTACGGCTGCATGATGACGCAGCCGTAGTCGGCCCAGTACGCCTGCAGCCCGGCGATCAGGTCCTGGTACGTCCGCGGCGGCATCGAGGGGGCAGCCTAGAGCGACGAGCGATACTCGCGCTCCATCACGCGCGCCGAGGGCGGGCCGAACCCGAGCTTCGCGTACAGCTCGTGCGCGTCGGCGGTGTGGAGGAGCCAGCGGCAGCCGGCGTACGGCCCGCGGTCGACGGCCTCGCGAACGAGCTCGAGACCGAGCCCGCGGCCGCGGAACTCCGAGACGACGTACACGTCGGCGAGGTAGGCGATGTGCCCGTCCGTCACCGTGCGGGCGAATCCGATCTGCCGTCCGTCACGGTAGAGGCCGACGACCCGAGCGGACCGTTCGATGAGCTCGTCCTGCCGCCGCCGCGTGCGGCCGCGCGCCCAGTACGACTCGTTGGAGATGTACTCGTGGACGGCGCCGCGGTCGACGCGCGACGGGTCGTCGTCGAGCTCCGTCCCGTCCGCGAGCCGACGGCGCATCACGCGCTCAGCGTGCGGAGGCGGAAGCCGCCGTGGTACTCGTGCGACGCGACGATCACGCGCAACGCGTCGCGCGCGCTCCGCTCGCGGAGCCCGACTGCCCGCGCGTCGGCAAGGGGTCGCCTGAGCAGCGCCTCGATCCCGCGCAGCCCCTCCGGCGTCAGCGGGATCGCCCCATCGGCGCACGCGCGACAGACGGCGCCGCCTGCGCGCGGCGAGTAGGCCGCGAGCACCTCGTCTCGCCCGCACTCGGCGCAGCTCTCCAGGTGCGGGAGGTAGCCCGCGAGCCAGAGGAGCTTCAGCTGGAAGGAGAGGGCGAGCGGGTCGAGCACGGCGGGCGCATCCGCGACGGCGGGCGGCGGGGTCTCGTCGAGCAGGTCGAGGAAGCGGGTCAGCGCGCGAAAGCCGCGCGCGTTCACCTCCTGCTCGTCGAACAGCCGGAGCATCGCCTCGGCGGCGGCGAGCCCGATCCCGAGGCGGTACGGCTCCTCCCGCGCCGCGCGGTGCGAGCGAAGCAGGTCGGCTCCGGTCACCGTCTGCAGCTCCCCGCGCCCCTGGTGGAGGACGAGCTGGACGTGGCTCAGCGGCTCGAGGCGAGCCCCGAAGCGCGATCTCGTACGCCTGACGCCCTTGGCGACGGCGCCGATTCGGCCGCGATCGAGCGTAAAGAGATGCAGCACGCGGTCCGCCTCGCCGAGCCGGAACGAGCGCAGCACGACCGCCTCCGTCGTGTAGCTGCGGCCGGCCACGCCGCAAGTGTAGTTCCGGGCCCCGCCGGGAAATGGGCTGCGAGAGGCATGGCGCAAATCCGGATCTACACGACTCGCTGGTGCGGGTACTGCTACCGCGCGAAGGCGCTACTCGACCAGCGAGGCGTGCCCTACGAGGAGATCGCCCTCGACGACGACCCCGAGTTTCGACGAACGCTGCAGCGGCTCACCGGCGGCTGGACGGTCCCGCAGATCCTCATCGACAATGAGCCGATCGGTGGATATGCCGAGCTCTGGCAGCTCGACCGGAGCGGCCTGCTCGACGAGCGGCTCGTCGCCTGAACGCGCGCTTCTTCAGGCCTGGGGGACCGCGGTGGCCTCGCCGAATCCCGCCGTGGGCGACGGAGCACGCGCGTCCACAGTGCGCGGCACCGGTGTCCCGGGCGGCACAGGAGCGCCCGGCCCGGCGGCGAAGCGCGCGCTTTCACAGCGCCGCGACACCTGTCCCCGAGGCACGAGTCCGCCGCCGGCGGCGCCGTCCGGCTACCGCTGACAGCGGGGGCAGAACCACGTGCCGCGCCCGGCCGCGCGGATCTTCTCGATCGGCGTCCCGCAGCGCGGGCACGGCTCGTCCTCGCGCCCGTACACGTTGAACTCGAGCTGCATGCGCCCTCGCGCGCCGGCCGGATCGCGGTAGTCGCGGAGCGACGCGCCCTGCCTCGCGAGCCCGAGCTTGAGCGCCTCACGGATGGCTCGGCGAAGGTCGGCGATCTCATCGGGGCCGAGCTCACCGGCGGCCCGCTGCGGGTGGATGCGTGCCCGCCAGAGAGCCTCGTCGGCGTAGATGTTTCCCACGCCCGCGACGGCGCGCTGGTCGAGGAGCGCGGCCTTGACGGGAGCGCGGCGACCGGCGAGGGCGTGGCCGAGCGCCGCGGACGTGAAGGTCCGCTCGAGCGGCTCGCCGCCGATCCGCGCGGCCAGGTACCCCTCGAGCTCGTCCGGCTCGAGGAGCATCCA
>JALZFG010000483.1 GCA_030861645.1 Actinomycetota bacterium | reverse complement strand
CGTCGTTGCCATCGGCGGCGACTCTACTGAAGGCCGCGGAACGGACCGCGGGCTAATGAGCGTCCTCGCGGCCATACCGATCCTCGAGGCGGACGACGTCGTCGATCTCGGGCGTCGAGACCTCGAGCACGAGTGTGTCCTCGATCGCGGTGAGCCGGTGCACGGTTCCGGGGCGAAAGTGGAACGCGGCGCCCGGCGAGACGACCTCGGACTCGGTGAGCCCCTCCCCGGCGGCGGCGAGCTCGAGCTCGGCCCGCCCCTCCTGCACGTACCACGACTCTTCCTTCTCCTTGTGGAATTGCAGGCTCAGTGATTGTCCGGCGCGCACGAAGATGAGCTTGCCGCAATACTGCTCCGTGAGCGCCCAGATCAGCTCCCACCCCCACGGCTTCTCCACGCGGCGCGTCTCGAACGAAAACCGGTCGGCGCCCGTAAGATTCGGCGAGGAGAGGTCGCGCTCCATAAGGCGCCGAGTCTATTCGCCGACGGCTCGGCGGCGGCCTTGTCAGAACCGGACGCGCTCGGGTCCGCGCGCCTCGGGGAGGCCCTCGAGCGCGGACGCACGGCGGCCGACCGCCTCGTATGCGAAGCCGGCGGCGCGGGCGCGGTCTGGGTCGAGCAGGTTGCGCCCATCGACGATGAGCGGCTTTCGCATCGCATCTCGGAACTCGGGTGCGAGGACGGAGCGAAGCTGCTCCCACTCGGTGACGATCACGGCCGCGTCGGCACCGCGCAGCGCGTCGATCATGCTCTCGCAGATCGTCACGCCCTTGAGAACCTCGCGCGCGTCCGCGACGGGGTCCCAGGCACGGACGTCGGCGCCCTCGGCGAGCAGTCGCGAGGCAAGCACGATGCTCGGCGCGTCTCGCAGGTCGTCCGTATTCGGCTTGAACGAGAGCCCGAGCAGCGCTACCGCCCGGCCGCGAAGCGTGCCGAGGTGCTTCTGGAGCTTGCCGACGACACGCCGTTTCTGGAGCTCGTTGACCTCGATCACGGCGTTGAGCAACTGGAAGTGATACCCCGAATTCCCCGCAAGCAACTTCAGGAACGAGATGTCTTTCGGGAAGCAGTTGTGGGTGATGAGCCCACCCGTTGTCACGAACGTATGGGCGCTGGGAACCTCCAACGAGTAGACGAAGCCGCGATACGGCCGACGGTCAGTGGAGACGACGCGAACCCACGCCGCGCCTCGGGACGAGCGCCGGTAGCCCGTCGGCGCGATTCGTTTCGCCTGCCGCGCGATGGACGCCTCGACGTGACTCCGCTCATCCTGGCGGACGAGCTCGAGCAGCCGCTCGATCTGGTCGGCGCCCGATACAACGATCCAGTACGTGTCGCGGGTCGACTTCGACACGCGACTGACCTTTACGCGCGCGACCACGCCGAGGTCGGCGAGTAAGCGTAGGACACCGTCGGCGAGTTCAGCACTTACCGTGCCATACTCGAGCGCGACGCCCGGGCCGCCGTTGAGCAGCGACCAGGAGCCGTCGCCTTCCCACAGGCCTGCGAGGAAAGCACGTTTCTCGTCCTCGCTTCCGCTCCACAACAGATCCGGAACGCGCTGCTCGTAGCAGTTGCGGCCGAGGCCCAGGACGTCGAGCCAGAACGCAGCGAGGATTCGCGACGAAATGACGACGCTCGTCGTTGTCTCGAGTTGCCGCACGGTTGTCTTTACGCCGTGCTTCTCCCAGAAGCGAGCCACCTCTTCGACCAGGTGATGCTCGTCTGTCGGGTGGAACGACCATTGAAGCCGAAGTCGCCTCCCGTCGGCCGTACAGTGCCCTTCGGCCGTGTAGAGGCCGACGACCCGCCAAAAGTCGAGGTCCGCGTGCAGCGTCGCGGGGACATGTGTTCCATTCTTCGCCGTTGCCAGCGTCGCCGTTCGGACGGACAAACCGAGTGCGTCGAGTTCCGGAAGCCGGAGAGATCCCGTCCGCACGATGTCGTACGCCCGGTGCCGTCCGCGAGCGTGCGCAAGTGCCTCGATCCGCGAGTGGACAAATCGCGGTTGGAGCGCGCGCACTGCCGCCTCGCGTGGCCGGACGATGACGGCGCCCGGCTCCAGTCCCGCAGAACCGAGGCCTGAGAGAAGGTTGAGTTCTCGAGGGTATGTTGACGTGGCCGGCGGCGCATTCTGCGCAACCGGGATCCAGTCGAGCGACGTTACCTCCCCGCTCTCCTTAACCGTGATCGGCCCGCTGCCTTGGTGCCTGATCAGAAACGGATGATCGGGCGTGCTGCGGACGCGCCTGCCCATCTTGGTCCGAAGCTCGACGACCTCGCCTTCGAACCAGCGCCTCGTTACGGCGGCGACCGGGTGGAACTCGGGAGTCTCGGCGTTCGGCCGCCACGCGAGTACGTCGAGCCCGGATGGCTCGACGAGGAAACGTTGATCATCTCCGCCGCCGGCAAGCTCGTGAAACAGCCGGTCGAGCCGGCTGAGCCAAATCCGGCCGTCCTGGCGGACGAGCACCGTCTCGCGCCCGGACAGACAACTCCCGCCGAATCCGATCCCCGGTCTTAGATACCGAGTTCCAATTCTCTTATCAAGGCCCATTCCGCGCGCAACGTCCTCGACGTCTGCGCCGACCAGCTCGCAAACGTTCGCGATCTCGTTGATAAAGCTGATGCGCGTACCGAGGAAGGCGTTCGATGCGAGCTTGATCATCTCGGCGGAGGCGACGTCGGTGCGCACCACCGGAGCCGTGATCCCGCGGTGGAGCTCCTCGACGGCATCGCCGTCCGACTCCTCGAACGCGCCGACGACGACCCGGTCAGGCTCGAGGAAGTCGCGCACGGCGCTCCCCTCGGCCAGGAATTCCGGGTTCGAGACGTAGCCGATGTGGTCGAGACCGCGCGCGTCGAGACCCGCGCGGACGGTTTCGCCCGTCCCGACCGGAACGGTGCTCTTCATGACGAGAATTGCGCGCCGGTCGAGCGCCGGCAGCTCCTCGAGCACCGTCCAGACCCTCGACAAGTCCGCTTCCCCGGAATACGTCGGCGGCGTGTCGACGCAGATGAAGAGGAATTCCGCCTCGAGCGCGGCCTCCGCCGCGGCCAGCGTGAAGCGAAGCCGCGATCGGTTCCGAGCGATCAGCTCGGGGAGACCCGGCTCGTGGAACGGAACCGCGCCCGCTTCGAGCGCCGCGACCTTCTCCGGAACGACGTCGCGGACAATCACGGAATGCCCGAGCTCGGCGAAGCAGGCCGCCGTCACAAGGCCGGCGTACCCCGCACCGTAGACTCCTACCGTTGCCATGCCGGCCAGCCTACTGCTTGCGTTTGCCCCGCTTGCCCGTGTGCGTCGCGCGCTTGGCCTTGACCGGCAGCGGCCGCAGCCCCTTCGCGATCGCGAGCATCGTCTCGTTCGAGAGCGCGTCATCCAGGCTGTTTAGGACCCAGTACGTCGCGCCGCCTGCGCGAAGGACGACCATGTGCAGGTGCTGCCCTGAGAAGTAGAAGTCGTACGGGCGTCCCCTGATCACCCTCGTGGTGCTGGGCCGCTGGAGCGCCGGGGCCTCGTCCCAGTTCGTCTCCTGCACCCCCCAGTAGTCCATCCCGTTCGGCATCCGGAAGACGAGCCGGACGGCCGCGTGCTTGGCGAGCGAGTAGACGCGAATCGGCATCTCCGAGTCCGGCTCCGAGAACGCCTCGATGAGGGTCGGGAGCTGGAGCCGGAACGGGACGCGCCGCTGCGCCTTGCGGAGCATGGCGAGCGTCTCGGACGGGTCGCGTCGCACCTGCGGCGGCTGCTTCCGCGGCGTCGTGTCGCGCGGCGCCGGCGCGAGGTGGCCGTGAAAGGTCTTGCCGACCACCACGACGGTCATCGCGCCGTTCGCGAGGCGGCGAAGCGGCCGCGGGACGCCGCGGGCGACCACGGCATCGCCGAAGAGGTTTGCGAGCCGCCGGGCCCCCGCTCGAGCGCGCTTCTTCGCGACGTCGTAGTAGACGGTCGTTCTGAAGTAGCTCGCGCGAGGCGCGTTGGCGGCGGGGGGACTGCGGGGCACGATCGTCCGGTAGCCGCGCTCCTCCAACAGGCCGCGCGCGAGCGCCGCGGATCCCTGGACGCCGTTCCCGTTCAGCACCGTGACGCTGATCTGGCGCGGCGGTGGCAGCCGGCCGCGGAGGCGTTTCCCGAGCGTTACCGAGGCCGCCTTGTCCGGCGCCTCGACATCGGGATTGACGAAATCGTCGACGGCGCGCCTGATGTCGCTCTCGTCGGCCACGAGGAAGAACTCCGGCCCGAACACCTCCGACATGTCCTGGATCTTCGCCTGGAAGAAGTGGCCCGGCGGGAGGTCGTACGCGAAGAACGCGTAGCCGAGGATCGTCTTCGGCGAGATCGCGCCGCCGCCCCCGACGCCGATCTCGACGTTGCGGCTGACCGCCCCGACGATCTTCGGGATGTCGTCGAGCGAGAACCCGCTCGACAGCTGCTGCTTGAACGCCTTCACGAACTCCTGCTGGCGCGCGTTGCGGAAGAGGTCGCTGTCGGTGTGGCGGTAGCGGACGAAGTCGAGCGCCTGCGATCCCTTCAGGCGCTGGTAGCCGGGCTTGAGGTCGATCTTCGCATAGCGCTCTCCCGCGCCGAGTCCCGCATTGTTGTTGAAGTAGCGGTGGTCGACGTCGATCCAGACCCCGCCCAGGCGATCGACGACCTGGCGAAATCCCCTGAAGTCGACGGTAATGAGGTAGTTGATCGGCAGCCCCGTGAGCGCCTTGATCGTCGAGATCGCGCCCTTCGCGCCGCAGGTCGCATACGAGGCGTTGATCTTGTCGACGAACGACGACTTGCCGGGGCACACGACCTCGACCTTGAGGTCGCGGGGGAAGGACAGCATCGAGATCGATTTCGTCGCGGGGTCGGCGCGAAGCAGCATCATCGTGTCCGAGCGGGAGTAGCCGACCTCGCCGAAACGCCTGTCGTAGCCGATGACAAGGGCATTCGCCGCCTTGCCCGGAGGGGGAGCCTCGAGATGCTGCTCGCCGCTCTTCACGTCCTGGCTGTGCGCTTGCACCGCAGCCACGCTCTCGTGGAAGAAGAGGTAGACGCCGCCGCCGAACGCGGCGACGAGCATCACGATCACCGCGAGCAGCCAGAGGCAAATGCGTGTGACGAGCCGCATCCCCGTGCTACCGTCGTCTGACTGGCGGTAGCGCCGGATCGGCGAGAGCGTCCCCGGCGGCAGCGCAACGCGGCCGTCTCCGTTCGCTGCGGCCGCTTGGCCGATCCCTCGCTTCAGCGTCGTGCGCACCTGACTCCTTCGAAAAGAGCCGGACGCCCTGGCGGCGCCCGATCGCGTCCCGAGGATACCCCAGCGCCCGGCCCTACACCCCAGACGTCGTTCGCTCCGCGAGCCATTGCACGACGGCGAGCAGCGTGCCGGCGTCGGCGTGGATCTGTCGCTGCTCGTCGGCACCCGTGCCGCGTGTGGCGATTCGCTCCACCTCGCGCAGCTCCGTGAGGGAGCCGAGGCGGCGCGCGCTCGGCTCGGCGAGCTCGACGAGATCGGCGAGCGCCGCGCGCGCCGCGCGCTCCTCGTCACGCTCGAGCCAGATCAGGTTCGCATCGAGGCCGTGGCGCGCCGCGCGCCACTTGTTCTCCCCAACGAGCGTGACGGGCTGGCTCGGCAGCTGCTGACCGCGGTCGTAGCGCTCCGCGAGTGCGGAAACGAGACCCTGGACGAGCGCCACGATCGCGGCGATGTTCTCGAGGCGCGTCTGCGCGTCGCACACCCGGACCTCGATCGTCCCGAGCTTCGGATGGGGGCGGAGGTCCCACCAGATGAAGGTGTAGTCGGGGAAGCAGCGGGTGCGCACGCCCCGGTCGACGAGGAGCTCGAACTCCTCGAACGAGGAGAACGCCGGCGGCAGGCCGCTCCGCGGCATTGTGTCGAACACCTTCGTCCGCGTCGACGCCAGGCCGGTGTCCCGGCCCTGCCAGTACGGCGAGTTCGCCGAGAGCGCCAGCAGCTCCGGGAGCCAGCTCCGAAGCGCGTTCGCGACGGCGATCGCCTTCTGCCCAGTATCGAGGCCGACGTGGACGTGGAGGCCGAAGATCAGCTCGCGCTCCGCGACCCACTGCAGCGACTCCATCAGCTGCTCGTACCGCGGCTCGCGCGTCACCTCCTGGTGCTCGTAGCGCGAGAACGGGTGTGTCCCGGCCGCCGCGATCAGGGCGCCGTTCTCCGCCGCCGCGTCGCGGAGGCGCCTGCGGAGATCGGCCGCGTCGGTGATCGCCTCGCCGACGGTCGCGGCAACCTTCGTCGCCGCCTCCACCGTCGACTGCAGGAGCTCCGGCTTGATGCGTCCGTCGTCGCCGGCGGCTTCCGCGACCTCGCCGTAGCGCGAGACGAGCTCGTAGCTCTCCGCGTCGACGAGCTGGAACTCCTCCTCGACGCCGACGCTGAACTCCCGGCTGCGACCGAAGTTGACCTCCATGGCCGCGCGCAATGCTGCCGCATTCGGCGCGGGTCTAGAACGAGGCGCGCGCAGGGCGGCTTTTCGGGTCGTCAGCGGATCGCCGGGGCGCGGGGTGAAGAGGCCCGCTCGTGCCGGGGACGGCAGTGCTCGACGCGTAGGCGCGCTGCCAGCGACAAACGCGCTAACGGGCGGCGTACGCATGGTTGAGGGCGTCCTCTGCGAGGCGCGTTCCCTCCACCATGTTCACGAGCTTCTCGTGGGCGACCTCCCAGGTGCGCGTCCGGAGGCCGCAGTCGGGGGTGACGTGGATCCGGGCGGGGTCGCCGAAGACCTCGACCGCGTGCAGGATCCGGTCGCGCACGAGCTCGGGCGGCTCGATGAAGTCCGTGTGGATATCGAGCACGCCGAGCCCGAGGATGGGCGCGTACGGGAGATCGCGAAACCTGCTGATGACGCGGTAGCCGGGGCGCGCGTCCTCCGCGGTGCCGAGCTCCCGCGTGTCGTAGTTCGCGAAGCCGACCGCGTACTGGCGGCAGCCGCTCATCCCCTCAATCGCCGGGAAGAAGAGGTTGTAGTCCGAGAAGCAGAGGTGCGTCGAGAAGAAGCAGTCCAGCCCCTCGACGCTCGTATTGAAGCTCTCGACGAAGAGCTCGAGTTCATCGGGCTCCGTCGAGGCGCCCGGCTCGTCGATCTGGATCCACGTCGCACCGAGGTCGATCAGCGCCTGGAGGTTCGGCCGGACGAGGTCGCGCGCGACGTCGAGCGTGAATCGTCGCCGCGCCGCGATGTCTCGCTCGCGGCTCACGCCGGCGCCGAGGCGTCCGTCGCGCGGGGCGTAGTACTCGTCGTACGACCAGACCGCGAGCGTGTACGCGCCCGTGACGGGGACCTTGAGCTCGCGCTCCGCGACCGACCGCAGAAACGCCACCTCGTCGTTGTGGTAGGGGGCGCGCAGCCCGACCGGTCCCGTCACGGCCGACTTCGAGTAGTACTTGTTGTCGAAGCTGCGAACCGTGCCGCGCGGCTCGAAACCGCTCGCGTGCGCGATCGCCCACGCGTACATCTCCGTCCGCTGCTGCTCGCCGTCGTAGACGACGTCGAGGCCCGCGTGCTCGAGCAGGCGCAGGGCATACCGGCTCGACCACCGGGCGACCTCGCCGGCGTCGCGCTCCGGCTGCGCGAGCAACTCGAGGAGCTCCTCGTAGTCCGCGACGCCGACCTTCTCGCCCCACCGGCGGGCATGGTCGACGTCCGCCTCCTCCAGCTGCCGGCCCGCAGACGTCTTCACGAGCCACGGCGGCTTCGCGAGCGAGCCGATCTCGTGGGTGAGGAAGCGCACCTCGCTCACGCAGCCTCCTCGACCGGCATCGCCTTCGCACGGCCGAGCCGGAGGATCTTCTCGCGCGCGATCGCCTCGGCGACGAACTGCAGGTCGCCGTTCGGGACGAGCGCGACGTCGGTGACGCGCCGCCGCAGCGCCGAGGCGAAGGCGGCGATCTCCCGCGGATCCTCGAGCACCGAGCTGCGCACGTCGACGACCCCGGCCAGGAGGAGCTTGTCGAGCGCCCCCGTCAGGTCCGGTGCGCGCGTGCGGTAGAAGTCGACCCCGATCCCCGCGACCGGCAGCTCGGCGAGGCCCTGTTCCAGCAGCGGGCCCGCGTCCGCGAAGACGAGCTGGAGGGCGAGCGGCGGGCCTCCGGCGAGCGCCTCGAGCGCGTCCGCGAGCTCGTCCAGCCTCGCCCTCTCGTCCTCGGCGAGGAACGGCTCGGCGAGGACGACGAGCTCGACATCGGCTCCAAGCTCGGCGAGCACCGGGCTCAGGACGCCGTCGGCGATCGCGCGAGGCGCGACGCCCGTTCCGCGCGCGAGCGCATAGGGGGAGGGCAGCGTTACCAGCCTCGGTGCGGGAAGCGGCGGAACGTAGCGCTCGCCCAGCGGCTCTCGTAGGCGCGGCGTCGGCGACGTCGCGACGGGGGCGCGGTAGAAAGTGTTCGTATCGAGAAGGCGGGTGAGCGGCCCCGGCTCGAGCCCGTCGCTCGCCTCGAGGAGCGGCCTGAGGAGGTCCTGCCAGGCGAGCATCCCGTCGCTGAGGAGGTCGAGGCCCGCCTGCTGCTGGACGCGCACGAGCTCGCCGCGATCGCGGTCGATTTGGGCGTCGACAGCGTCGCGGGTCGTCCGCGCGCGGTCGAGGTCGCGGGTCGCCTGAACGAGCTGCTCGGACCGTGGGTAGATGCCAGGGCAGAACGCGCGCACGGCGGCGAGACTAGCAGCGGCCGGTGGTTGCGACCGCGCCGCGCCTGAGCTTACATGGCGGGGTGAGGCGGGCCCCGGCACTGCTCGCGCAGACGATGCAGGGCTACGCGACGGTCGTCCGAAGCGAGAACCTGCGGCGCTCGCAGGTCGCCTGGGCGGGAGCCGTCACGGCCGAGTGGGCGTTCTTCGTCGG
>JALZFG010000093.1 GCA_030861645.1 Actinomycetota bacterium | reverse complement strand
GATCTGGAAGAAGACGAAGCTCGGCAGGAAGAAGAGGAACTGCGAGTTCGAGAAGGTCGACCTGAGGGCCTCGCGAAGCGAGATCTCCGCGGGCTCTCGCGAAAGACGTGCGAGCCGCCAGACGCCCGCCAGCCCCATGTAGCGCGCGACGAGGGCGAGCGCGGCCATCGCGAGCGCCATCGCCTGGAAGCCGAAGGCGTCCTTGAGCAGGTCGCTTCCCGCGAGCCCGACGCCCGCCCCGGCCGCACCGACGTACACCCGGATCCCCGCGATCGCGACGCGGTCGGCGCTGCGCGGCGCGATCTCGGGCAAGAGCGCCTCGTACGGCCCGCCGGATAGCGTCGAGAAGAGGAAGAACAGCTCGAGCGTGACGAAGAGGTAGACGGACGTGCCGATGTCGCCGGATTCGGGCGGAGTGAAGATCAGAAGCCCGAAGAGCGCCCACAGCGGCGTCGCGCCGAGGATGAACGGGATGCGCCGGCCCCAGCGAGAGCGGGTGCGGTCACTCCAGTAGCCGATCAAGGCGTCGTCGAAGGCCTCGATCACGCGGCCCGCCACGAGCAGAGCCCCGATCAGCACGACTGAGAGCCCGACCTCCTTGTCGTAGTAGTAGAGCAGCCACAGGCCGCGGCTGTACGAGAGCGCTTCGCCGCCGAGGCTGCTGAACGAGTACAGGAGCTTCGTTCGGAACGGAAGACGGGCTCCCCGCGGGGCGGACACGCCCCAATGTTCCTGCACGCGCTCATCCGTCGCGCATTCGCGAGCTGTGTCGGCCTCCGCGCGGCTCGTCGTCGCGACGCCGCATAATCGCCGTCATGGCCGACGCCGCCAAGATGATCTTTCTCGGCTTCGGGAAGTACGTGCGCGCCGATCGGATCTACGCGCTCGAGCCGCTTCGCGGCGACGAGCGCGGGGGCGGGCGGCGCACCCGCGTCTGGGTCGACGGGATCCCCGAGCCGCTGATCGCCTCGCGGACGGAGCGGACGATTCTGCTCGAGATGGGGCTCAGGGGCGAGGCCGCGACGCCGCTCGTCGACGACGCGCTCGAGCTCGCACGGCGGGTCGCCGAGGACGCCGAGAAGGTCGGGCCGCTGCTCTCCCGCTCGATCAAGGCCGAGGCCGGAGTCGACTTCGCCGACCTCGGGCGGCGCGCGCGCCGGCTGCTGGAGCAGACTGCGGCCGCTGAGCCGGCGGACGGGCCCAAGCTCTTCTAACAGGCGCCGTGGGGGACACGCGGTCGCAGGGGATGGCGTCCGAGCGCGCGCTCGAGGAAGCCGCCGCGGGGATCGAGCGCCGGCGGGCGCGCACGCTTCTCGCGCGAATCACGATCGACCTCACGCCGCTCCGCGAATCGCCGCCTTTCAGGCGGCTCTGGCTCGGCCAGTCGGTCTCGCTGGTCGGGAGCATGGTCTCGGTCGTGGCGATCCCGTACCAGGTGTACGAGTTGACGGGCTCGACGCTCGCCGTGGGTCTCCTCGGGGTCGCCGCTCTCGTCCCGCTCCTGACCGTGCCGATCGTCGCCGGGGCGATTGCGGACGCCGTCGACCGGCGGACGCTCCTGCTGATCGCCGAGGTCGGGCTCGTCGCCGTAACCGCCGGGAATCTCGCGAACGCGCTCCTCCCCGATCCGCTCGTCTGGGTGCCGTTCGCCGTCACGGTCCTCGGGACCTCGTTCTTGGGTCTCGCGAGACCGGCGACGAGTGCCATGACGCCCCGGCTCGTCGGCGAGGATCGCATCGCGGCGGCGATGGCGCTCCAGGGGGTGTACGCCAGCTTCGGTCGCGTCGTTGGGCCCGCGCTCGGCGGCATCCTCATCGCCTCGATCGGCGTCGAGGGCGCGTACGCGGTCGACCTCGGGAGCTACGCCTTCGCGCTCGTGGCCGTCTGGCTCCTGCCGAAGGTGCCGCCCGCGGATGTCGTCGACGCGCTCGGTACGCGGTCGGTCGTCGAGGGACTGCGCTACGTGCGCGGCAACCGAGTCATCCTCGCCGCAATGCTCATCGACACCGTCGCCATGGTGTTCGGCATGCCGGCCGCCCTGTTCCCCGCCCTCGGCGACGACCTGGGGCAGGGAGCTCGGACGGTAGGACTGCTCTTCGCCGCGCCGTACGCGGGCGCGCTCGCCGCCTCGCTCGTCTCCGGCGTCGCCACGCACGCGCGCCGGCAGGGGCTCGGGGTGGTTGTCGCCGTGATCGCCTGGGGGCTGGCGATCGCCGCTGTCGGTCTCGTCGACTCGCTCCCGCTCGTCCTCGGGTTCCTCGTCCTCGCGGGCGCGGCCGACTACCTGAGCGCAGTCCTGCGGAGCGCGATCACGCTCGCCGCGGCGCCCGACGCGATGCGCGGGCGCATCTCCGGAATCGAGTACGCGCAGGTCGCAGGTACGCCACAGCTCGGCAACCTCGAGGCCGGCGTCGTCGCCGCCCTCGTCAGCGTGCAGTTCTCCATCGCCTCGGGTGGCGTCGCGTGCGTCCTCGGCGCGCTCGCCGTCGCGCTCCTCCTCCCGGAGCTCATCGCCTATCGCCGCCCGTGATCCGACGCCAGTTCTTCGCGCGCTCGGTGCACCAGGTCGCGCCCGACCTGGTCGGCGTGACGCTGCTCGTAGCGGGCGTCGGCGGCCTGATCGTCGAGACGGAGGCGTACGACCACGAGGATCCGGCCGCGCACGGATTCCGGGGACGGACAGAGCGCAACGCCTCCATGTTCGGTCCGCCGGGGCGCGCCTACGTCTATCGCTCGTATGGCGTCCACTGGTGTCTCAACCTCGTCTGCGAAGAGGAGGGGGTCGCGAGCGCCGTGCTCCTCCGCGCGCTCGAGCCAACGCACGGACTGGAGGAGATGAGGGCCCGGCGCGGCCTCGACGACGTCCGCCGCCTCTGGTCCGGCCCGGGAC
>JALZFG010000084.1 GCA_030861645.1 Actinomycetota bacterium | reverse complement strand
GGATCGAGTACTCGACCGCCGCGAGGCGGCTAGACTCATTTCGATGCCGACGAAGGACGAGGTATTCGACGCGCTGCGTCAGGTGGAGGACCCGGAGCTCGGGATGGACATCGTCGAGCTCGGGCTCGTGTACGACGTCGAGGTCGACGACGCGAAGGTCAAGGTCGTTCACAGCCTCACGTCGCTCGGCTGCCCCGCCGGCCCGATGATCCAGGAGGGCGTCTACGACGCCACGCGTTCGGTTCCCGGCGTCGAGGATGTCGAGGTCGAGCTCACCTGGGACCCGCCGTGGACGCCCGACCGGATGTCCGAGGACGCGAAGTTCATCCTCGGCTTCGGGTAAGTCGTCAGACGCGTCGTCGCGGCGGCAGATCCGGCCGGCGCCCTACTCCGGAATCCGCAGCACGACCTTTCCGAACTGGCTGCCGCTCTCGAGCCGCTCGTGCGCGCCGCGCGCCTCGGCCAGCGGGTAGATGCTGTCGATCACGGGCAGGGCCCGCCCGCTCGCGACGAGATCGTACGCGCCCTCGAAGTCCTGCTTCCGCCCCATCGTCGACCCGACGATCGTCAGCTGCTTCCACCAAACCCGGTGCAGGGCGGCCGGGGGATTCGGGCCTGTGGTCGCCCCGCAGACCGCGATCCGTCCGCCGACGCGGGCCGCCTGGAGGGAGCGCTGCCACGTTGCCTCGCCGACGTGCTCCACGACGACGTCGACGCCGCGTCCGCCGGTCGCATCTCTCACGATGCCGACGACGTCGCCCGTCGCATGGTTGACCGCCTCGTCGGCGCCTAGCTCGCGCGCGCGCTCGAGCTTCTCGTCGCTCGCCGAGGTGACGATCGTCCGCGCTCCGAGCGCCTTCGCGATCGTCAGCGCCGCCGTGGCGACGCCGCCGCCGATCCCCCACACGAGCACCCATTCGCCTTGCTGGAGGCCTGCGCGCGTGACCAGCATCCGGTACGCCGTCTCGAAGACGAGCGGGAACGCCGCCGCCGCCTCGAATCCGAGCCCGGGCGGCAGCGGGTAGACGTTCTCCTCCGGGACGGCGATCAGCTCCGCGTGGGTCCCCTGCGTGTGCTCGCCGATCACGCTGATCTCGTCGCCGTGCTCGAGTCCGGGGTTGATGACGACGGCGTCGCCCGAGCTGAAGCGCGGGACGGCGCTCCCGACCGCCTCGACGACGCCGGCGCCGTCGGCGCCGAGGATCCTGGGTTTCGGCACCGACGGCAGACCCCTCCGAACCCACAGGTCGAGTCGGTTGAGCGACGCTGCCCGGAGCCGGACGAGAACGTCCCGCGGGCCCGGAGCGGGGTCGGGCGCGTCCTCATACCGCAGCACTTCGGGCCCGCCGTCCTCATGGATCCGGATCGCCTTCACGAGCGAGGGCGCGAGCGGTGCCGACGCGGCGCGCGCGAGCGTCGCTGGTACGCCGCGAGTAGGGCGAATGGCCGCCGCGCAAGCGTCGTCAGAATCACGTTCTCGCCTTTCTCGCGCCGCCATCCCTGGCGCCGCGCCGCACCGGGGGTCCGGCTGCGGTTGGGGGAAGGCCGATTCTACGTGTCTGGACGGCCGAGCCTGGGCGCTCCAGCGAGGCACAATGAAGCGGCGTGACGCAGAGGGAGCTGCAGCGGCTGGCGAACGAGATCGGCCTCGACGTGGTGGGCGCGGCGCCCGCCGAGCCGTACGCGGAGACAGAGCGGCACATCCGTGAGCGGCGCGCGCGCGGGCTCTTCGCCGATATGCGCTTCACGACGGCACAACCGGAGGTCTCGTGCCATCCGGAGCTCCTGCTCGCCGGAGCGCGGACGGTCGTCGCCGGCGCGCTCTGCTACTACACGCCGGGGCCGGAGCCGCAGCCTGGCGAGGGCCGCCTTCCGCGCTACACCTGGTTCGACGCGTACGCCGAGCTGCGCGAGAAGCTCGACGAGCTCGGGCGCCGGCTCGGAGGGTCGTACCGGATCCTCGTGGACGCGAACCAGCACGTCGACCGAGAGGGCGGGGCAAGGGCGGGCGTCGGTTTCTACGGCAAGAACACCATGCTGATCACGCGGCGGCACGGCTCGTGGGTCGTCCTTGGAACGCTCGTCACGGACGTCGCGGTTGAGCCCTCGCCTCCGCTCGACGCGGACTGCGGGTCATGCACGCTCTGTATCGATGCGTGCCCGACGGGCGCGCTCGACGAGCCGGGGACGCTCGACGCGAACCGCTGTCTCTCCTGGTCGACGCAGCGACGGGGGTCGATCCCGCTCGAGCACCGAGCCGCGCTCGGCGAGATGGTGTATGGCTGCGACATCTGCCAGGACGTCTGCCCGTGGAACCGGGGCATCGAGAAGCGCCGCGCGGGCGAGCAGCACCCGTCCGGCGCCGAGCCTACGGTGTCACTCGTCGACTGGCTCGAGTCGAACGGGGAGGAGCTGGTGCATCGGTACGACCGTCTCTTCGTGCCCGGGAACGACTCCCGCTACCTCCGTCGCAACGCCCTCGTCGCGCTTGGCAACACCGGTCGGCCGGAGCACCGCGCACTCCTCGAGCGCTACGCCGAGGGAGACGACGGGCTCCTTCGAGAGCACGCCCAGTGGGCGCTCGCACAACTCGACGCCCGCGTCGGCGGGGACGAGTAACGCCGCCGTCGCGCATCGGCAGCGCCGCCGGCGAAGGGGCGTGCTTTCGCGGCTCTCGGCGCTGCGCTACGTGACGCCGACGCCGCCGAGCTCGCGCTCGAGCTCGCTGGCGCGCTCGACGATCCTGGAGCGCAGCTCGGACGGCTCGTGGACGACGGCCTCGCCGCGATCCGCGAGGATCTCGCTCACGAGCCAGTCGACGCTTCCGAAGGCGACCTCACCGATGGCTGAACCGTCGACGAGCGACCGCGCCCCGCGCTCGACCTTCCAGCGCGCGATCGGCCTCGAGTACCAGACTTTCGCCCTGCGAACCCCGCGGAGGAACTCCGGGTCGAAGTCGGCTCGAGGCTCGAAGCGCTCCTCGAGTAGGCGCGCCCTCCGCATTCGGTCGAGCCTGAAGCTGCGCTCGTCGTTCCGCGTCCGATCCCACGTGTGGACGATCCAATTCGGCAGCTGGCGCTCGAGCGAGTAGGCCTCGACGACGCGCCGCGACGGGGTCTCCTCGCCCTCCTTCAGGTACTCGAGCTCGACGAGACGACGCTCGCGAATCGCGTCGCTCAGCATCACGACGAGCCGCTCCTCCTCGGTGCCCTCGTGGGGTTCCGGCGTCTGGGCGAGCTCGAACTGCCCAAACGCCTCCTCGAGCTTGCGCCGAACGCGGTCGAGCGGCGTATGCGCCTCGGCGGCGATCATCGGGCCGACAAACTCGAGCGCGAGCCGAATCGCCCGCGCCTCGAGCGGGGTCAGGCGCGGCGGCGACCTGAAGGTGTCGCCGAAGAGCTCCTTGTCGACGTGGACCACGTCGCCTTCGAGCTGCGCGTAGACGGCGTAGCAGCCGCCGCCGAAGTTCACGAGGTTCAGCAGGTTCAAATGCTCCTGAAGCTGGTCCTCGGGGATGTTGAACCGCTCGACGAGATCGGCGGCGCGGACGACGGTCTCGCGCTCGTCGCCGCACGCGGCGAGGAGGTATGCGAGGAGCGCTTGGAGCACGGCGAATCGCTCGGGCGCAACGGGCCCCGCGCCCCGTTCGACTGCTCCTGCCGGCTCGGCCGGGGGAGCTTCGGGGCAAGGCTCGGGCGGCGGTCCCTGGTGCCGCTCGCGTACTCGCGCGAGACCGTCTGCGACCTCGCGCCGCAGCTCCGCCGGCTCGAGCGGCACGGCGCGGCCGTCCTGACGGAGGACCCAGGAGGCGAGCAGCGGAATGCTGGCAAAGGGAGTCACGAAGATGCCGTCATCGACGTGTCCGCGCCGCCCGAAGGCGCGCTCGACCCACCACGCCGTCTCCGGTGCAATCTCGATTCGCGCCTCGCCCGCCGTCTCGCCCAGCTGCCACGGTGGCCGGTCGCGGAAGTCGTCGACGTCGAAGTCGGTCGGGATGCGAAAATCGCGCTCTCGGCGCGTGTGGAAGCGGATATCGCCGCGGATGCGCGAGACGCGGAACGTCTTCACCCGCTCGTCCTCGACGTCGCGGCCGATGACGTACCAGCCGTGCTCCTCGCGCAGCAGGGCGTACGGGTTGAGGATCCGCTCGCGCACCTCGTCGCGCCCGATCGACCAGTAGGGGAAGCGGACGGTGCGTTGCTTCGAGATCGCGCTCTCGAGCTTCCCGAGGCGTCCCGCCATCTCGGGCGAGTAGTCGGGGTCCTCGACCTTCACGCGCACCGCCGTCGACGTCGGCCGATCGGTAAAGCCTGGCCGGCCGAGGGCGAGGTTCTGGAGCGCGAGCCTGAGCGGCTCGGCGTAGGCGAACTTCTCGTCCAGCAGGCTGAGGGCTGTCTGGAGCGCCGCGAGCTCGTCGTCGGACATCTCGAGCGGCGGCAGGAAGTACTGGTCCGCGCGAAGGGTGTAGAGCTCCTCGCCGGTGAAGTCGTCGCGCTGGGAGTGAAGCGGGACGCCGAGCGCCAGGAGCTCCGCGCGGTCCGAGTAGAAGCGACGGGCGAAAGCCTCGTCGGACATCTCCGAGTAGCCCTCGACGTTCGTCTTGACGTCGCGGGCGCTCAGCGGGCGCCGCTCCGCCATCAGGAAGGCGACGAGCGACAGCTGGCGAATCAGCTTGTCGGTGTCGTGCGACATCCCCGCGAGCTTAGCTCGCGGGCGGCGGCGGCTCGCATGGCCGGAACGGCCAGGCCCGCTCGAGCCTGGTCGAGGGTTTGGGGTCAGACGCCCTTGAGACTGCTCGAGGG